>NZ_JBEEVJ010000008.1:0-192471 GCF_040139785.1 Proteus genomosp. 6
CAGATTGTCTGATAATTTGTTAAAGAGCAGTGCAACATTCGCTGCCGTTTCCGGTCTTCTGCGTTGTTGCGAGGAGGCGTATATTACGTTATTCCTCTGAAGAGTCAAGAGTTTTTTCAAACTTTTTTCTTTTCTCTTCACCGTCCTGCGTGGCTTGTTGTTTGCTCATCGCCGGTCAGTGGATGCGCATTATAGGGAGATCTCGGATTAGCGCAAGTGTTTATTTCAATTTTTTTTCTGTTCGCTTTTTTTTTCAACAAAACAAAGAAAAACGCTCTATTTTTATGCTGATAGAGTAAAATCCGAACAGCTTTATCCAGCTGACTCACGTAAGATAGAAGATAAATTATGGTATAGGTAATCTTTATTATGCAATTTAACGAGCAACGTTCAGCTTCTCAAAAAAATCTTTCTTATATAGTTGCTGAAAAACTAGGTAAACAAATCCTTTCGGGACATTATGAACCTGAATCTTTACTACCTGGAGAAATAGAACTAGCAGAAATACTCTCCGTCAGCAGAACAGTTATCCGTGAAGCAATCAAAATGCTCGCTGCAAAAGGTATGCTTTTACCTCGGCCAAGAATAGGTACTCGTGTTACTCCAATGCAAAATTGGAATCTATTAGATAATGATCTTCTTAATTGGTGGATAGACAGCGGTGAATTTAATAAGGTCAGCCATTATTTCCATCACGTTCGTTTAGCAATAGAACCTCAGGCATGTTATTTAGCTGCATTTAATGCAACCGAAAGCCAAAAACAGTCTCTTGCTTTATTTGGTAGAGAAATGCAGTTGCTTGATGAGAATTTCGATAGACAACATTGGCTAGATATCGACACTCAATTTCACTATCTCATTTATCAAGCAAGTGGCAATCCATTCTTTGCCTCATTCGGCTCATTATTTCTTTCTGCTTATAAAAAGTATTTCGATCTTATTGTGGGTAATGAAACCGTTCAGCCGGAAACACATAATCAAATTGTTCAGGCAATTATTGATAAGGATGGAAATAAAGCGCGAGATCTCTGTTTAATCTTATTAACGAGTGATTGAATAGTTTTAATACAAATTTTGTAGGTTTTCTGTTTATAATGAAGCGATAATCAAAATATAGAACAAAGACGGTATATGCTTCATGTTGAAATCCGCCAAAAATATGTCTGGGTTGCCTTGGATTGCTGCAATGGCTTTTTTTATGCAGGCTCTCGATGCAACCATTCTTAATACGGCATTACCAGACATAGCAAAAAGCCTTAATCATTCTCCTCTCGCCATGCAATCGGCTGTTATCAGCTATACCTTAACTGTTGCATTATTAATCCCCATCAGTGGATGGCTAGCTGATAGATTTGGAACGCGTAAAATTTTTATTATTGCGGTTTCTTTATTTTCAGGTGGCTCTTTATTATGTGCACTTTCTCCTAACCTTACTTTTCTTGTTATTTCACGGATTATACAAGGTATAGGTGGCGCAATGATGATGCCGGTTGCACGTCTTGCTTTACTAAGAGCTTATCCGCGCAGCGAATTACTCCCCATTCTCAATTTTGTCACAATGCCGGGATTAGTCGGCCCCATAGCAGGGCCTCTTTTAGGTGGGGTATTGGTTACTTATGCCTCTTGGCATTGGATATTTATTATAAATATTCCTATTGGCCTATTAGGTATTTTCTATGCCATAAAACATATGCCTAATTTCACTATGCCAAAACGTAAATTTGATTTACTTGGCTTTATTTTCTTTGGTTTTGGCTTAGTTATGCTTTCTGTTAGCCTTGATCTTTTTGGTGATAAAAATATCTCTCGATATATTCCTATTGCCATTATTTTAGGTGGATTTTCTTTACTGGGGTTATACGTCAATCATGCAAGACGCCACCAGCAACCACTTATCCCTCTCAATATATTTAAAACACGAACTTTCTCTGTCGGTATTGCGGGAAATATTGCAACAAGATTGGGAACTGGCTGTATTCCTTTCTTAATGCCACTTATGTTACAGGTTGGGTTTGGTTATCCTGCTATTATTTCTGGGATGATGATGGCGCCTATGGCATTAGGTTCTATTTTAGCAAAATCATTTGTCACAAAGATCTTAGTGAAATTTAGCTATCGCCGAACACTCTTTACTATCACCATTATCATTGGTTTGATGATCGCTCAGTTTTCACTTCAATCCCCTGATATGTCTATTTACTATCTTGTCATTCCACTCTTTTTATTAGGTGTGGTCATGTCCATACAATTTACATCAATGAATACAATTTCATTGGCCGATTTAACAGACAACAATGCTAGCTCAGGAAATAGTGTTTTGGCTGTCACCCAACAATTGGCAATTAGTTTTGGTATTGCAGTAAGTGCATCTATTTTAGGATATTTTGATACAGAGAATGTGGGCACTACGGTTGATAACTTTCATTATACTTTTATTACTGTTGGTATCATTACATTACTTTCTTCCTTTGTATTTTTACTCCTTGATAAACATGATGGCGATAATCTAACTAATAAAAAGAAAAAAACCTGATAACGTTATTCAAACTAAAAAAGAGAGCCTAGGCTCTCTTTTTCTTTATATAAGATAGAAAAATACATTATAAAGATGAAGCTAAAAAAGTATCTACCTCATGACGCCATGGTACTGATGGTTGAGCGCCTGCTCGAGTAACAGCAATGGCAGCTGCCGCATGAGCAAATTTAATCGCAGGCATCATAGATTGCCCTTCTAATAAAGCAGTAATTAGCGCGCCATTAAATGTATCGCCTGCTGCGATAGTATCAACAGCTTTCACTTTAAATGCAGGGACAATACAACCTTTACTATTTTTCTCACTTACCCAAACTCCGCGGCTTCCTAATGTAATAAGAACCGTTTTAATACCTTTATGATGCAGAACATCCGCTGCTTGCTGAGCACTTTCATCATCTATCACTTTAATTCCAGTCAGATATTCAGTCTCTGTTTCGTTTGGAGTAATAATATCGACAAGTGATAACAGCTCATCAGGTAATGCTTGAGCAGGTGCGGGGTTTAGTATTACTTGTACATTTTCTTGTTTAGCGATTTCAGCCGCTTTCAATACAGAATCAAGTGGTGATTCTAATTGCATTAACAGAGCATCAGCTTCTTTTATAATATTTCCATGGCGCTGAACATAATTTGTATCTAATCGCCCATTAGCACCAGCATGAATACCAATAACATTTTCACCTTGTTGATTAACGAAAATCAGCGCAACACCCGTTGCGACATCATCAATTAACTCAATACTATTGGTATCAATATTATCTGTTATTAATTGAGCTTTAGCCTTTTTACCAATATCGTCATTCCCTAAACAAGCAAGAAACGAAATATTAGCACCACAACGCCCAGCAGCAACCGCCTGATTAGCACCTTTACCGCCAAATACCATTTGAAATTGGTTACCTGAAATTGTTTCACCAGGAAGCGGAAAATGGGCAACATTAAGAATATGATCTGCATTAACACTACCTAAAATCACAAGTTTCTTCGCTTCCATGATTTTTCCTTACTCTCAGTAATAAATTCTAGATGTATTGCATAAATGACATTCAATATTTTAAACCGATCATCTCAGCAACATTAATGAAAAAACGTGATCATCATCGAAACGTTTCGCTAGTAAAACAAAAAAGAACCAAAAATAAGCAGTAGGAAGCTGAATCGATTTTTGTTATAAACAATTTGTGTGCTAATAGAATGTTTGACTATATGTCAGCAATCCTTTTCTGATATTTTCAGGATGATGACGAAAATAAGTACCCATTATTAGGAGTGTTTATGCAACTTGCAGAGCGGATTTCACAACTTAGCCAATATCTTGAAACTGGGCTTTATGAGCGACAGTCAGCTATCCGTCTTTGTCTACTTGCAGCACTGAGTGGTGAGAGTGTTTTCTTACTTGGCCCTCCAGGTATTGCCAAGAGCTTAATAGCCAGAAGAATGAAAGAAGCTTTTAAAGAGGCTAAAGCATTTGAATACCTAATGACGCGTTTTTCAACACCCGAAGAAATTTTTGGTCCTTTATCTATTCAAGCCTTAAAAGATGAAGGTAAATATCAGCGTTTGGTTGAAGGATATTTACCTGATGCTGAAGTTGTCTTTCTTGATGAAATATGGAAAGCAGGACCCGCTATTCTTAATACGTTATTAACAGCGATTAATGAGCGTAAATTTAGAAATGGAGAAGCTGAAGTTGCTATTCCAATGCGTTTGTTAGTATCCGCCTCTAATGAGTTACCTGATTCAGACAGTAGTCTTGAAGCGCTATATGACCGAATGCTTATTCGTATTTGGTTAACAAAAGTTCAGGATAAGAAAAACTTTCGCGCATTACTTATTAATAAAGAAGTAGGCTCTTTTCATATTCCAGAACATATCCAAATTACCGCAGAAGAGTTTTCACGTTGGCAATCAGAATTAGAAAAGGTCACTTTAGATGACCATTTATTTGATTTAATTTATCAACTTCGTGAGTCTTTAGATAAAAGTGATGCTGCACCTTATGTTTCAGATAGACGTTGGAAAAAAGCGGTACGCCTTTTACAAGCCAGTGCCTTTTTTAATGGTCGTAGTGCTATTTCACCATTAGATCTTATTTTATTAAAAGATTGCCTATGGCATGACCAAGCATCATTTGCATTATTAGATAAGTTATTACAAAACCTTTTAACAGAACAAGCCTACCACCAGCTAGAGTTGATTAGAAAAATAGAAAGTTTATGGGCTGAGTGGATGCAATCGACAAGAAGTAAGCAAGATCAACAGGCTTTTCGTTTTGAAAAACAAAGTGGAATGTTTGGACGAAACGCACATTTTAGCCTATCAGATAAAATGCAGGCTGATAAATTCACCCTGTTTTTACACATCCCTCTTCATATCCATAGTATTCAGGTTAACTTTATTACTATCGAACAAAAAGCATTAGAAAACTTTTTGGCAAAAGGGGATGAGTTATTAGCACGTTTAAATGGTATTGGTTTCCCACAATCAATTAATGCACAAATACGCCAAGATGGCGTATTAGAAATTTTGGATGTGAGTCGTCGAACAACATCTCTTTATCAACAAAAAGAGACAGCACCCGCTGTTCCTATTGAAGATAACAAAGAGTGGAAAGATAAGTTAAAAGATCTGACTCAAGAAATTTATGGTGAGCAGGAAAAATTTAATCATCATCAACCAAATTTATTTATTGATAATGATTGGCTTATTTCCATAGAACAAAGTTTTGTTCAGATTAATGACAAATTGTCGCAATTAAAAAGCCAAATAAAGTAATGATATTATGCTGACACTTTCAACATTAGATATGCTTTTAGCCATAAATGAAGGACAGCTTATTGAGGAAGTTATTATTGCTGTACTTGCATCTCCTCAATTAGCGGTATTTTTTGAAAAGCATCCAAGACTCAAAAAAGCCTTATTGAAAGATATTCATCAATGGAAAAAAAGCTTACAGCAAAGAGTAAAAGAGACATTAGTCCCGACAATGATTGCTGATGAGTTTGCACTTTATCAACAAACGCAGTCATTTGGTAATGCGATGTTTAATCAGCAAGTAGAGAAAATACTGGCTGAATTAAACAAGCTAGACTCCTCTTTTACTGACGAAGCATCACAACTGATTAAAACCAATAAGCCTTTTTCACCCGCTCAACAAGCTTTGTTTATTCAACACTGGCGGATAAGTTTAATTTTCCAAGTCACTGCATTACACAAAGCCCTATTTGACCAAGAACAAGAGCAACTCCTTGCTGAGCTTCAGGAACGTTTGGCACTAAGTGGAAGCTTAAGTAATACATTTTCAGAAAATGAGCGTGCAGCAGGGCGTTTATGGGATATGAGTAAAGGTGTTTTAACAAAAACGCCTTTCGATGAGAAAATTATTCAACGTTATAGCGACTTTCTCGATCAACAACCTGAATTACATAAACTCGCAAGTTTGCTAGGTCGTAGCAAAACAGCGAAATCACTTCCTGAAGAGAGTGTGATTTTTGAGCCAGTCACTATTGTTGAGAAAGCACCAGATACAACACCAGAGCAAGTCAATGGTATAGGGCTCAGTGATGATATCTTACGCTTACTCCCTACAGAGCTCGCCTTGTTAGGTATTAATGAAATCGAATATGAGTTTTATCGAAAGCTGGTGGAAAAACAACTCAATACCTATCGATTACAAGGAGATAATTGGCAAGAGCGTACTGTATTGCGTCCAGTAACTCATCATCATGATGAAGAAAGACCAAGAGGACCTTTTATTGTATGTATTGATACATCAGGTTCGATGGGGGGATTTAACGAACAGTGTGCTAAAGCTTTTGGGCTTGCATTGATGAAAATAGCACTAGCTGATAATCGTTCATGTCATGTGATGTTATTTTCTACTGAAACAGTACATTACCAATTGTCATCGTCTAATGGTCTGCAAGATCTTATCAAGTTTTTGAATCAGTCATTTAGAGGGGGTACGGACTTAAGTGCTTGTTTAGATAATGTCGCAGAAAAACTAAATAACCCAGCATGGAAAGATGCTGATGCTGTTGTTATTTCTGACTTTGTCGCCCAAAGGTTACCCGAAAACCTAATCAACAAAATCAAAAAAATCCAACAGCAACAGCACAATCGCTTCCATGCGGTTACCCTATCCAATTACGGTAAACCCAGTATCATGAAAATCTTTGACCATATATGGCGTTTTGATACTGGATTAAAAAGTCGTTTACTTCGACGCTGGCGCCAATAATTACAGCATATCGGCGAAAGCTAAACGGGTATCTTTTTCCCATACACCGCATTGTACTTGTCCAATGTGCTCTTTTTGTAGCAGTAGCATCACTAAACGAGATTGGCCAATACCGCCACCGATAGTTTGTGGCATATCACCATGCATTAATGCTTTGTGCCAATCCAGCTCAAGACGCTTAGTATCGTCTGTTAATGTTAACTGACGCATTAATGTTTCAGGGTCGACACGGATACCCATTGATGACAATTCAAACGCATCTTGTAGAACAGGGTTCCAAACAAGAATGTCACCGTTTAAACCTTCAAATCCATCTTCGTTTGGTGTTGTCCAGTCATCGTAGTCTGGCGCTCTTACATCATGAGCTTCGCCACTTGATAATTTGCCACCAATACCAATTAAGAAAACAGCACCATATTCTTTTGTAATCGCTTTTTCACGACCTTTAGCATCAAGGTCAGGATAACGACGCAGTAACTCTTCAGTGTGGATAAATTGAATTTGATCTGGCAGGAACGGTACCAGACCAAACTCTTCGCTGACGGCTTTTTCAGTTTCTTTTATTGCCTGATAAATTTTACCCACTGTCTGCTTAAGATAAGGAACTGTACGCTCTTTATCTTCCATCACTTTTTCCCAATCCCACTGATCAACATAAACAGAGTGGATCTGAGTTAAGCGATCTTCGTCTGGTCGCAAAGCTTTCATATGAGTATAAAGACCTTGACCAGAACTAAATCCAAAACGAGCTAATGTTTTACGTTTCCATTTAGCTAATGAATGGACAACCTCAAAAGTAGAATCTGGTAAAGATTTGACTTTAACTTGTACTGCCTTCTCATGACCAGATAAGTTATCTTGAGTTCCATCACCAAGGCGACTTAAGATCGGTCCTTGAACTTCAATCAGTCCTAATTCTTTTTCCAGCAGTCGTGAAAAATAAGATTTAACAAAGCTAATTTGCTGTTGAGTCTGGATGAATGATTTTTCCATTTTTATATTCCTAGTGGTGATGTCGTGTTTCGCTGATATAGATTAAGCAACAAAACAGGTACTAAATTCAATATACTTCATTAAAAATAGCCTTGCTTGTTTTAAATCGTTAAAAATAACGCTATAAAAATGTATTATCGTTAAAAACAGAGGGGATTTATGGACAATATTTATCAGATCGATAATCTCGATCGTGACATACTTCACGCATTAATGGCGAATGCGAGAACACCTTACGCTGAATTAGCCAAAAAATTCGAAGTAAGCCCTGGCACAATTCATGTTCGAGTAGAGAAAATGAAGCAGGCAGGAATTATTACGGGAACGCGAGTTGATATTAGTGAAAAGCAACTCGGTTTTGATGTCTGCTGCTTTATTGGCATTATTCTTAAGAGTGCAAAAGACTATCACACTGCATTAGATAAATTAGATAAGTTAGATGAAGTTGTAGAAGTGTACTATACAACAGGGCAATACAGTATTTTTACGAAGGTTATGTGTAAAAGTATAGAAGCCTTACAAGACGTACTTATCAACAAAATTCAGACAATCGATGAAATTCAATCAACAGAAACTCTGATCTCACTGCAAAACCCGATAATAAGGACGATCAAGCCATAAGGGTAAATTCTTATTTTTTTTATAACCACATTATCCACAGGTAGATCCCAAGTGATTCACAGCGTACAATAGCGCGTCTTAAACATAAGGAGATCATTAATGAAAAAAGTCACTCTTATTAGTGGCAGTACCATGGGTAGTGCTGAATATGTCGCAGAACACCTTGCAGAGATCTTATCTGATGAAGGGTTTGAGACGGATCTGCACCATGGGCCTTCTCTTAATGATCTTCCAAATGAAGGGATCTGGCTGGTGGTCACATCAACGCATGGTGCAGGTGATCTTCCTGACAACCTACAGCCTTTTGCTAATGAAATATCGGCTGACTCCGTTGATCTTAGTAATGTCACCTTTGGTGCGATCGGCATAGGAAGTAGTGAATATGACACTTTCTGCGGTGCGATCAGAACATTGGATCAAAAATTGGTGGAAAAAGGGGCTACTCGCCTTGGCGATCGTCTCGAAATTGATATTCAAAAGTACGACATTCCGGAAGATCCAGCTGAAGAATGGATAGCTTCTTGGAAAAATTTACTTTAAATTGCACAAAAAAACAGCAAACGAATGTGGATAACTCTGCTTAAAAGCAGGGGTTAACCCGTAGTTATCCATTGTATAAGGCTATATCAAGAAATGACCTGTGCATAAGTCGTCATTTTGATCCCAGCTTATCAGCAGATAGATCACGGATCATTCACAGTATATGATCCTTTACACTTTTATGATCTTTAAATAGAAAATCCACTTATCCACAGAGGATCGCTTCCTTAATAAAAGATCTAATAAAGAGATCTTTAAATAAAAAGATCTTTAAATAATTACCTGCGGATCTGCTCGCTTGTATCTGTCAAAAAGTTGAGTAGAATTCGTTTTCCCAATGCAACACATTCAGCATTCGTAACATTTAAGGTTCACACATGTTTTATCCAGAACACTTTGACGTCATTGTCATCGGTGGTGGTCACGCCGGTACAGAAGCCGCTATGGCTGCAGCTCGTATGGGGCGTCAAACCCTATTACTGACCCACAATATTGATACTTTGGGCCAAATGTCTTGTAACCCAGCTATTGGTGGGATTGGTAAAGGGCATCTGGTAAAAGAGATCGATGCCATGGGTGGATTAATGGCAACCGCTATTGACCATGCAGGGATCCAATTCAGAACCCTTAACGCAAGTAAGGGACCAGCTGTAAGAGCAACAAGAGCACAAGCTGACCGTGTTCTTTATCGCCAAGCTGTTCGTACTACTCTTGAAAATCAACCTAATTTAATGATCTTCCAACAACCAGTTGAAGATCTCATTGTTGAAAACGACCAAGTAACAGGTGCTGTTACTCGCATGGGCTTAAAATTCCGTGCTAAGTCTGTTGTTCTAACTGTAGGTACTTTCCTTGATGGAAAAATCCATATTGGTTTAGAAAATTACAGTGGGGGTCGTGCTGGTGATCCACCATCAGTTTCGTTATCACACAGGCTACGCGAACTACCTTTACGTGTAGGTCGTTTAAAAACAGGCACACCACCTCGTATTGATGCTAGAACTATTGATTTTAGCCAATTAGCCGTTCAGTTGGGTGATACTCCAATGCCTGTTTTCTCGTTTTTAGGTAATGTGGATCAGCATCCTGAACAAATGCCTTGCCATATCACATACACAAACGAAAAAACGCACGATGTTATTCGTAATAACCTCGATCGTAGCCCAATGTACGCTGGTGTCATCGAAGGAATAGGTCCTCGTTATTGCCCATCTATTGAAGATAAGGTGATGAGATTTGCTGATCGTAATTCACATCAGATCTTTTTAGAGCCTGAAGGTTTAACAAGTAACGAAATTTACCCAAATGGTATTTCAACAAGCTTACCTTTTGATGTTCAAATGCAAATCGTAAATTCCATGAAAGGTATGGAAAACGCGAAGATCATTAGACCTGGTTATGCAATTGAATATGACTTCTTCGATCCTAGAGATCTAAAACAAACACTAGAAAGCAAATTTATCAATGGGTTATTCTTTGCAGGGCAAATTAACGGTACAACCGGTTATGAAGAAGCGGCGGCTCAAGGTATGCTTGCTGGGCTTAATGCGGCACGTTACGCCTTCGATCAAGAAGGTTGGTTCCCACGTCGTGATCAAGCATACATTGGTGTATTAGTTGACGATCTTTGCACACTAGGCACAAAAGAACCGTACCGTATGTTTACCTCTCGTGCAGAATATCGCTTGATGTTACGTGAAGATAATGCAGATTTACGTCTGACGGAAATTGGACGTGAATTAGGCATGGTTGATGATAACCGTTGGGCACAATTTAGCGAAAAAGTTGAGTTAGTTGAAAAAGAGCGCCAACGTTTAAGAGATATCTGGGTTCATCCTAAAGCAGATAATATTTCTGAAATTAACGAGTTACTTAATACACCACTATCTAAAGAAGCTAATGGTGAAGATTTATTACGTCGCCCTGAAATGACGTATGACATTTTGAAAAAAATCCCTCGTTTTGCACCAGGTATTGATGATTCAAAACCACAAGCTGCTGAACAAGTTGAGATCCAAGTTAAGTACGAAGGTTATATTAGTCGCCAGCAAGAAGAGATCGAAAAACAACTGCGCAATGAAAATGCAGCGCTACCGATAGATCTGGACTATAAGCAAGTTAGCGGATTATCTAACGAAGTTATTGCGAAACTTAACGATCACAAACCCACATCGATCGGACAAGCATCGCGGATCTCAGGTGTTACACCTGCGGCTATTTCCATTTTATTAGTTTGGTTGAAAAAACAAGGCCTATTACGCAGGAGCGCATCATGAGTGACTTACTTAATCGGCTAAAAAAGCTGGCTAAGCAAGCCAATATTGAGCTTACAGATATTCAAGCTGAAAAACTCACTGGCTATGTTGCTATGCTTGATAAATGGAATAAAGCATACAACCTCACATCAGTGAGAGATCCACAACAAATGCTTATCCGTCATATTTTGGATAGCATTGTTGTTAGTCAATATCTTGAAGGTGAAAGATTTATTGATGTGGGTACAGGGCCTGGTTTACCGGGTATCCCTTTAGCGATAATGCGTCCCGATCACCACTTTGTATTATTGGATAGCTTAGGCAAGCGGGTTCGCTTTATGAAACAAGTTCAGCACGAGCTAGGACTTAATAATATCGAGCCAGTTCAATACCGTGTTGAAGAGTACCAAACAGATAAGCCTTTTGATGGTGTTATTAGCCGAGCATTTGCCTCTATGAACGATATGCTCTCTTGGTGCTCTCATTTAGTGACTGAAGAACACGGTCGTTTCTATGCACTGAAAGGACAAATTCATCAAGAAGAGTTGGATGAACTTGCTGATAATGGATTAAAAATGCCTGAAAAAGTGATTAGCTTATCCATACCTGAATTGAATGAACAAAGACATTTGGTGATTATTTAATCAAATATTTAGTGTTTCACTGATCCTTTTTTCATTTTTTGTGCTCTGGCGATAACATTTACAATGTTATCGCCATTTGCTTTAGGGGGAATTATACGAAGTATTAAAATTCACTTTAATAGAACAATAATTTAACAATATATTATCTTTTGCTTTAATTCCCTTTGTTGCCTGCGTTTTTCTCTTTTTATTTCCAAAATAAATTAATAATTCTGTGCATTATAAAAATATTGAATTTATTTAATTGAAAATCGATTAATTATTTTTCAATTGCCACTAAATTGTTCATAAAAGGGAAGTTATTTGTTAACTCTGTTATATATTTTATGAAATAAGCTTTATTTATACTTTTATATTTGTGATGTATATCACGCTATTTATTTTATTCAGCTCTATTATTTTTACTCTTTTTGTTCTTAATCATTTTTCATAAATGGAACCTTGGTAAGAAATTTAAATTAATCTTCACTTTTTCGCTACTTATTGATTGAATTCATTGCCACGCCCCGTATAATTTGCTCGTTTTTGTCACTTGACACTTTATAGCAAAGACAGTTTGATACATCATTCAGTAATACCTTTTACGATAGCTAGTCTGGAGAATACAAACGTCATGTCTGTCTCCCTCTACAGCGGGAAAGTTGCACTGAAACTGTTATTTTTGCAGTTTATGACTTTTGTTATTCTCAGTGCGGGTTTCTACTTAAAGAGTACAGACTGGAGTTTTTCGGCTTTTTTAGGCGGGTTGGCATGTTGGTTACCCAATATTGCTTTTCTTTTGTTAATGCGCTTACAAAAAGTCAACGAAGAAGAAGCTCCAGTTCGCATAAACTGGCTTTTTGCTTTCAGTGAAGGGTTGAAGGTTATATTATCAATAGCCTTGCTGATTGTTGCTTTAGGAGTGTTTAAAGTGGCATTTGCACCACTGGTCATGACCTACTTAGCGGTGCTTGTTATGCAGGTCGTTGCACCAGCCGTCATTAACGGTTAGCGTTTTTAACAACAAAAGGGTAATTGGCATCATGTCTGCATCAGGAGAAGCATTAACCACTAGAGACTACATAGGTCACCACCTGAATAACCTTCAGTTGGACCTGCGTACTTTCGAGTTGGTCAATCCCCATGCTGAAAATGCGCCATCATTCTGGGTGTTAAATATTGACTCACTTTTCTTTTCAGTACTGATGGGAGCACTATTCCTATGGCTGTTTAGAAAAGTAGCAGTAAGAGCAACCAGTGGCGTACCGGGAAAATTCCAGACTGCAGTAGAAATGATCATTGGTTTCGTTGATAGCAGCGTCCGTGATATGTATCACGGAAAGAGCAAGGTCATTGCACCTTTGGCATTGACTGTGTTCGTTTGGGTGCTGTTAATGAATGCCCTGGATTTATTACCAATCGACTTCATCCCTTATATCGGTGAACACATCTTAGGGTTACCTGCGTTACGCATCGTTCCGACTGCGGACGTGAGTATTACTCTATCGATGGCAATTGGTGTATTTATCCTGATCCTTTTCTATAGCATTAAGATAAAAGGCATAAAAGGGTTTACAAAAGAGCTGACTTTACAGCCTTTTAATCACCCAATTTTTATTCCTGTCAACTTAATCTTAGAAGGGGTAAGCCTGCTATCAAAACCTGTTTCCCTCGGTCTTCGACTGTTTGGTAACATGTATGCAGGTGAACTGATCTTTATTCTTATTGCTGGTCTGTTACCGTGGTGGTCACAGTGGTTATTAAGCCTTCCTTGGGCGATATTCCACATACTGATTATTACGTTACAAGCATTTATTTTCATGGTTCTAACGATTGTCTATCTGTCGATGGCATCTGAAGAACATTAATTATTAACTCTTTGAAGAAATAACTGAAACAAACTGGAGACTGTCATGGAAAACCTGAGTATGGATCTGCTGTACATGGCTGCCGCTATTATGATGGGTTTAGCTGCAATCGGTGCTGCAATCGGTATCGGAATCCTCGGAGGCAAATTTTTAGAAGGTGCTGCTCGTCAGCCTGATCTGATCCCTCTTCTGCGTACACAGTTCTTTATCGTTATGGGTCTGGTTGACGCCATCCCAATGATTGCTGTGGGTCTGGGCCTTTACGTGATGTTTGCTGTTGCCTAATGATGGCAATGAGCAGTAAAAGCATCAAGTTAGTTAATAACCAAGAAAGAGGTATTGTGCTGTGAATTTAAATGCAACAATCCTCGGCCAGGCCATCGCATTTGTCCTGTTTGTTTTGTTCTGTATGAAATTCGTATGGCCACCAATTATGGCGGCCATTGAAAAACGTCAAAAAGAAATTGCTGACGGTTTATCATCTGCAGAACGTGCTAAAAAGGACTTAGATTTAGCGAAAGCCGATGCAGGCGATCAGCTAGCAAAAGCAAAAGCAGAAGCTCAAGCAATCATTGAATCAGCGAATAAACAACGCACTCAAATGATTGAAGATGCTAAAGCAGAAGCAGAGCAAGAACGTAGTAAGATCGTTGCACAAGCTCAATCCGAACTGGATGCAGAGCGTAAACGTGCTCGTGAAGAACTTCGTAAACAAGTCGCAATGCTGGCTATTGCAGGTGCCGAGAAAATTATTGAACGTTCCGTGGATGAAGCTGCTAATAGCGACATCGTTGATAAACTGGTCGCTGAACTGTAAGGAGGGAGGGGCATGTCTGAAATAGCAACGGTAGCTCGCCCCTACGCCAAAGCAGCTTTTGACTTTGCTGTGGAAAACCAGGCTGTCGATAAATGGCAGGTTATGCTGGCGTTCACCGCTGAAGTAGCACGCAATGAGCAGGTAACCGAATTACTTTCTGGTTCTTTAGCATCAGAAAAACTGGCTGACATCTTTGTCGACCTTTGTGGCGAACAATTAGATGGTCATGCTCAGAATTTAATTCGTGTTATGGCTGATAATGGCCGTTTATCAACGTTGCCTGAAGTATTGAGCCAATTTATTCAATTGCGCGCAGTACTAGAGTCAACGGTTGACGTTGAAGTAACTTCTGCCATTGAGCTAACTAAACAGCAGCTAGCTAACATTTCTGCAGCGATGGAAAAACGTCTATCACGCAAAGTGAAGCTGAATTGCAAAATTGATAAGTCTGTTATCGCAGGCATGATTATACGCGCCGGTGACCTCGTCATCGATGGCAGTATTCGTGGCCGTTTAGAGCGATTAACAGACGTCTTGCAGTCTTAAGGGGACTGGAGCATATGCAACTGAATTCCACTGAAATCAGCGAACTGATCAAGCAGCGCATTGCTCAGTTCAATGTAGTGAGTGAAGCTCACAATGAAGGTACGATTGTATCCGTTAGTGACGGTATCATTCGTATCCACGGTTTAGCCGAAGTTATGCAGGGTGAGATGATCGCACTGCCGGGTAACCGTTTCGCTATCGCACTGAACTTAGAGCGCGACTCTGTTGGTGCGGTTGTGATGGGTCCTTATGCTGACTTAGCAGAAGGCATGAAAGTTAAATGTACAGGTCGTATTCTGGAAGTACCTGTTGGGCGTGGTCTGCTTGGCCGTGTGGTAAACACACTGGGTGAGCCGATTGATGGTAAAGGTGCAGTAGAGCATGATGGATTCTCACCTGTTGAGATGATTGCTCCTGGTGTTATCGACCGTCAATCAGTTGATCAGCCTGTACAAACAGGTTACAAATCCGTCGATGCCATGATCCCAATTGGTCGTGGTCAGCGTGAATTGATCATCGGTGACCGTCAAACAGGTAAAACTGCTCTGGCTGTCGATGCGATCATCAACCAACGCGACTCTGGCATTAAATGTATCTATGTCGCTATCGGTCAGAAAGCCTCTACTATTTCGAACGTTGTTCGTAAATTAGAAGAACATGGCGCGTTAGAAAACACCATTGTTGTTGTTGCTTCTGCATCAGAATCAGCAGCGCTGCAATACCTAGCTCCTTATTCAGGTTGCGCAATGGGTGAATACTTCCGTGACCGTGGTGAAGATGCCCTGATTATTTATGATGACCTGTCTAAACAGGCTGTCGCATACCGTCAAATTTCACTGTTACTTCGTCGTCCACCTGGACGTGAAGCATACCCTGGTGACGTTTTCTATCTGCACTCCCGTTTACTTGAGCGTGCTGCTCGCGTTAATGCTGAGTACGTAGAAGCATTCACTAATGGTGAAGTTAAAGGTAAAACCGGCTCTCTGACTGCGTTACCAATTATCGAAACGCAAGCAGGGGACGTTTCTGCATTCGTTCCTACGAACGTAATCTCTATTACCGATGGTCAGATCTTCTTAGAATCTAACCTGTTTAACGCAGGTATCCGTCCAGCTGTTAACCCAGGGATCTCCGTATCTCGTGTTGGTGGTGCAGCTCAGACTAAGATCATGAAGAAACTTTCTGGTGGTATCCGTACTGCTCTTGCGCAGTATCGTGAGCTGGCAGCATTCTCACAGTTCGCTTCCGATCTGGACGATGCTACCCGTAAACAATTAAACCACGGTCAGAAAGTGACTGAATTGCTGAAACAGAAACAGTACGAACCAATGTCTGTCGCACAACAGTCTTTATCACTGTTTGCAGCAGAACGTGGTTATCTGGAAGATGTTGAAATTTCAAAAGTTGTGCCATTTGAAGCGGCTTTATTAGCTTATGCCTCTCGTGAACATGCTGATTTATTGAAAGAAATCAACCAGACTGGTACTTATAACGAAGAAATCGAAGCGAAGCTGAAAGGCGTGCTAGAAAACTTCAAAGCGACTCAGTCCTGGTAATAACTATTCGGCCTAATAGTTAAACATTAGGCCGTCTGGTTCATGAGGAGAAGCAGAAATGGCCGGCGCAAAAGAGATACGTTCGAAGATCGCCAGTGTGCAAAACACACAGAAGATCACTAAAGCGATGGAGATGGTCGCCGCGTCGAAAATGCGTAAAACGCAGGAACGCATGGCAGCCAGCCGTCCTTATGCAGAAACCATGCGCAGTGTGATTGGTCACCTTGCGTTAGGGAATCTGGAATACAAACATCCATACCTCGAAGAGCGTGAAGTTAAACGTGTCGGGTACCTGGTTGTTTCGACCGACCGTGGTTTGTGTGGTGGTTTGAACATTAACTTGTTCAAAAAACTGCTGGCAGACATGAAAGAGTGGTCTGAAAAAGGTGTGCAGGTAGATTTAGCACTAATCGGTTCTAAAGCCGCTTCATTCTTTGGCTCAGTAGGTGGGAATGTTGTTGGTCAAGTAACTGGTATGGGTGATGATCCAAAACTGTCAGACCTTATCGGTCCAGTCAATATCATGTTGCAGGCTTATGACGAAGGTCGTTTAGATAAACTGTATGTGGTGGCAAATAAGTTCATCAATACCATGGCTCAAGAGCCTAAAATTCTTCAGGTTTTACCATTACCACCAGGTGATGATGAAGAGCTGAAAGAAAAATCTTGGGATTATCTGTACGAACCTGATCCTAAGGCGTTACTGGATACTTTACTGCGTCGTTATATCGAATCGCAAGTTTACCAGAGCGTCGTAGAGAACTTAGCGAGTGAGCAGGCCGCCCGAATGGTCGCGATGAAAGCCGCTACAGATAACGGTGGTAACCTGATTAAAGAACTGCAATTGGTGTACAACAAAGCACGCCAAGCAAGCATTACTCAGGAACTTACAGAAATTGTGTCTGGTGCAGCCGCGGTATAACAGCTAGGTTTACGAATTACGTAGAGGATTCAAGATGGCTACTGGAAAGATTGTCCAGGTAATCGGCGCCGTAGTGGACGCCGAGTTCCCTCAGGATAGCGTCCCTAAAGTATACGACGCTCTTGAGGTTATGAATGGTAAAGAAAAACTGGTGCTAGAAGTTCAGCAACAGTTAGGCGGTGGTATCGTTCGTTGTATCGCAATGGGTACATCAGACGGTTTAAGCCGTGGCTTAAAAGTTGAAAACTTAGGCCACCCAATTGAAGTACCAGTAGGTAAAGCAACACTGGGACGTATCATGAACGTTCTGGGTACACCTATCGATATGAAAGGTGATATTGCAACTGAAGAACGTTGGTCTATCCACCGTGAAGCGCCAACCTACGAAGAGTTATCAAACTCACAAGAACTGCTTGAAACCGGTATCAAAGTAATGGACTTAATCTGTCCGTTCGCTAAAGGTGGTAAAGTAGGTCTGTTCGGTGGTGCGGGTGTTGGTAAAACAGTTAACATGATGGAATTGATCCGTAATATTGCGATCGAGCACTCAGGTTACTCTGTATTTGCTGGTGTAGGTGAACGTACTCGTGAGGGTAACGACTTCTATCATGAAATGACAGATTCTAACGTTCTTGACAAAGTATCGTTAGTTTATGGTCAGATGAATGAGCCACCAGGAAACCGCCTGCGTGTTGCACTGACTGGTCTGACTATGGCTGAGAAATTCCGTGACGAAGGTCGTGACGTACTGTTATTCGTAGATAACATCTATCGTTACACCTTAGCCGGTACTGAAGTATCAGCACTGTTAGGTCGTATGCCATCAGCGGTAGGTTACCAACCAACATTGGCTGAAGAGATGGGTGTTCTGCAAGAACGTATCACTTCAACCAAAACAGGTTCAATCACCTCTGTACAAGCTGTATACGTACCTGCGGATGACTTAACTGACCCATCACCAGCAACAACGTTTGCTCACTTAGATGCGACAGTTGTATTGAGCCGTCAAATTGCTTCATTAGGTATCTACCCTGCGGTTGACCCACTGGATTCTACCAGTCGTCAATTAGACCCACTGGTAGTTGGCCAAGAGCACTATGATGTGGCTCGTGGTGTTCAGTCTATCCTGCAACGTTATCAGGAACTGAAAGACATCATCGCTATCTTAGGTATGGATGAACTGTCAGAAGAAGATAAACTGGTTGTTGCGCGTGCGCGTAAGATCCAGCGCTTCCTGTCTCAGCCATTCTTCGTTGCTGAAGTATTTACCGGATCACCAGGTAAGTTCGTTTCCCTGAAAGACACTATCCATGGCTTTAAAGGTATTCTGAACGGTGATTATGACCACCTGCCAGAGCAGGCGTTCTACATGGTTGGTACTATCGAAGAAGCAGTAGAAAAAGCTAAGAAGCTTTAATACGGCTGACGGGAGGTTGATATGGCTGATACATCGTTCTACCTGAAAGTTGTCAGCGCTGAAAAGCAGTTATATGACGGCGAAGTCAAACGAATTCAGGTAACTGGTAGCGAAGGTGAGCTCGGTATTTATCCGCAGCATACCCCGTTATTAACTGCCATAAAACCGGGCATGGTACGTGTCGTAAAAACATCGGGTGAAGAAGAGGTTATCTACCTTTCTGGTGGTATTCTCGAAGTTCAACCGACAGGCGTCATTGTACTGGCAGATACAGCTATCCGTGGTCGTGATTTGGATGAAGCGAAAGCGTTGGAATCTAAGCGTAAAGCTGAAGAACACATTCAATCCTCTCATGGTGATGTTGATTATGCTCAAGCATCAGCAGAATTAGCCAAAGCGATTGCAAAACTACGTGTAATCGAATTGACTCGACGTTGATGTAAATAGGCAGTCTATGAATAAAAAAGCCAGTTGGTTCTTCGCTAACTGGCTTTTTTGCGTCATGAAATATTTTGTGTGACGAAATATGTAGTATTATTTGGCATAAACAGGTTTACTTGCCATTCTTTACGGGAGTTATCGGGTTAATTATGTCTAATTCAGCTAAAAGCGTTGTTATTCTTGCTGCGGGAAAAGGCACCCGCATGTATTCACAGTTACCTAAAGTTCTTCATAAACTTGCAGGTAAATCCATGGTTCAACATGTGATTGATACTGCCAAGTCATTAGGCGCTCAACAAACACACCTTGTCTATGGGCATGGTGGTGAACTAATGAAAGAAAAATTAGGTTCACAACCTGTTAATTGGGTACTACAAGCAGAGCAACTAGGAACAGGTCACGCAATGCAACAAGCTGCGCCTTTCTTTGCTGATGATGAAGATATCCTGATGCTTTACGGTGATGTTCCACTTATCACTAAAGAAACGTTAGAACGTTTAATTGAAGTCAAACCAGAAGGCGGTATTGGTTTATTAACAGTTATTTTAGATAACCCAACTGGCTATGGTCGTATTGTTCGTGAAAATGGCGAAGTGACGGGCATTATCGAACAAAAAGATGCGTCTGAAGAACAACTCAAAATTACTGAAATCAACACGGGTATTTTGGTCGCTAATGGTGGTGATTTAAAACGTTGGTTAGGTAAGCTCAATAATAATAATGCACAAAAAGAGTATTACATTACTGACATTATCGCGTTAGCGTATAAAGAAGGTCGTAAAATTGAAACGGCTCATCCTCGTCGTCATAGTGAAATGGAAGGCGTGAATAATCGTTTACAACTGGCTACATTAGAACGTATTTACCAAACAGAACAGGCTGAACGCTTATTATTAGAAGGCGTCATGTTGCTTGATCCTGCTCGTTTTGATTTACGTGGTACGTTAACTCACGGTAAAGACGTCGTCATTGACACTAACGTGATTATTGAAGGTAATGTCACTTTAGGTAACAACGTTGAAATCGGTACAGGGTGTGTCCTGAAAAACTGTGTGATTGGTGATAATTCTATTATCAGCCCCTATACGGTGATCGAGGATGCAAACTTAGCTCAAAAGTGTACTGTTGGGCCATTTGCACGCCTTCGTCCGGGTAGTGAATTAGCGGATAAAGCTCACGTTGGTAACTTTGTTGAGATGAAAAAAGCAAGCTTAGGTGTTGGCTCTAAAGCGGGTCATCTGACTTACTTAGGCGACACTGAAGTAGGCGCTAATGTTAATATCGGCGCGGGTACTATTACTTGTAACTACGATGGTGCGAATAAATTCAAAACAGTTATTGGTGATGACGTCTTTATTGGTTCAGATACCCAATTAGTAGCGCCAGTTACGGTTGCTAATGGTGCAACAATTGGTGCAGGAACAACACTCACTAAAAACGTGAATGAAAATGAATTAGTGATCAGTCGAGTTAAGCAAACTCATATTAGTGGATGGAAACGTCCAGTGAAGAAAAAACAATAATTTTAAGAAAAGGGCGTATATTTCATTAGCGCCCTTTTCTTGTACGCTATTATTCTAAAAACAAAAAATATCCCCGCTTTCTACAATGGCTTGGGGAACAAACCAATTAGGTATAAGACATCCAAGTGCGAATAAACGCACAGTTTTAGGAATAACACAATGTGTGGAATAGTAGGTGCAGTTGCACAACGCGATATCGCTGAAATCTTAATTGAAGGCTTACGTCGTTTAGAATACCGCGGTTATGACTCTGCGGGTTTAGCGGTTGTGGATAATGACTGTAAAATGACACGTCTGCGTGAAGCTGGCAAAGTACAAATGCTGGCGGAAGAAGCAGAAAAAACACAAGTGATTGGTGGCACAGGTATTGCTCATACTCGTTGGGCAACACATGGTGAACCTTGTGAAGATAATGCACATCCTCATGTATCAGGTACGATTGCAGTTGTACATAATGGCATTATCGAAAACTACCAAGAACTGAAAGCAGAATTAATTAAAAAAGGGTATCAGTTTGCTTCTCAAACTGACACTGAAGTGATTGCTCACCTTGTTAACTGGGAACAGCGCCAAGGTGGTACATTACGTGAAGTTGTACAACGTGTTATTCCTCAATTACGTGGTGCTTACGGTACCGTTATTATGGATAGCCGTACACCTGAGTTATTAGTCGCTGCTCGCTCTGGTAGCCCGCTGGTGGTAGGTCTTGGCGTGGGTGAAAACTTCCTTGCTTCTGACCAGTTGGCTCTATTACCTGTTACCCGCCGCTTTATCTATCTTGAAGAAGGGGATATTGTCGAGGTCACTCGTCGCCATGTTCATATTTTTGATGTGAATGGCGAAGAAGTTGTTCGTGATACGATTGAATCAAATGTTCAATACGATGCGGGTGATAAAGGTGTTTACCGTCACTACATGCAAAAAGAGATCTATGAACAGCCTCTGGCGATTAAAAACACGCTTGAAGGTCGTTTAAAATCAGAAACGATTGATCTAAGTGAACTAGGATCTAAAGCTGAAGATATCTTATCTAAAGTTGAACATATTCAAATTGTAGCTTGTGGTACTTCTTATAACGCAGGTATGGTTTCACGTTATTGGTTTGAGTCTTTAGCGGGTATTCCTTGTGATGTCGAAATTGCATCAGAATATCGCTACCGTAAACCAGCAACTCGCCGTAACAGTTTACTGATTACATTATCTCAATCAGGTGAAACAGCAGATACATTAGCTGCATTGCGGTTATCTAAAGAGTTAGGTTATTTATCTTCTTTAGCTATTTGTAACGTTGCAGGCTCTTCTTTGGTTCGTGAGTCTGAATTTGTTTTAATGACTAAAGCGGGTGCTGAAATTGGTGTTGCATCAACCAAAGCATTTACCACACAGTTAACCGTTCTATTAATGCTGGTGGCATATATGGGACGAATTAAAGGTGTCGCGACATTAGAGCAAGACGTTTCAACAGCATTACATGCATTACCAAGCCGTATTGAAAGCATGCTATCGAAAGATAAAGTGATTGAAGCGTTAGCTGAAGACTTCTCAGAAAAAAGCCATGCTTTATTCTTAGGTCGTGGCGACCAATACCCGATTGCGGTAGAAGGTGCATTAAAGCTAAAAGAGATCTCTTATATTCATGCTGAAGCTTATGCTGCTGGTGAATTAAAACATGGTCCATTAGCATTAATTGATGCGGATATGCCTGTTATCATCATTGCGCCAAACAATGAGTTATTAGAGAAATTAAAATCTAATATTGAAGAAGTACGTGCGCGTGGTGGCTTACTGTATGTATTTGCGGATCAAGATGCAGGCTTTGAAGAAAACGAAACGATGAAGTTAATTTCTTTACCTCATGTTGAAGAGCTTATCGCACCTATTTTCTATACTGTACCATTACAGTTGTTGTCTTATCATGTTGCCTTAATTAAAGGCACAGATGTAGACCAACCTCGTAACTTAGCAAAATCGGTTACAGTTGAATAAATAAAGTCAAAGTTAACTTTATTCTAAAAGAACCAGTCATGCTGTAAAAAGCAGGCTGGTTTTTTTATGCCTAGAAAATAAAACTCTGCCCGCAAATCGATAACAGGCAGAGGAAAATAACACAATCGGAGAGATATATTGCTATTAAAACAACACTACAGTAAGAACAAAACTAGTTGTAAGACTTAAACAGGGATTGGTTGCCTGATTTATCAAAGGCAATCACTTGGTAAGGCTCTTTGTAATCACCTGCATACATACCTAAACTTCCCGCTGGCATACCTGCAACGGCAATACCTGATTTAGATTTATCTACTAAGTCGATATTTTTTAAACTATCAACGGGGATATGTCCTACTAAATCTTTACCTTGGTAAGTCGCAAAGTGGCAACTTAATAAATTATTGGGTACACCGGCTTGTTGATATTTCTGCATTAACTCTGTCTCTGAAACAATATTCACTTTAACATTGAAGCCTGCTTCTTTTACGCCATCAGCCCATAACGTACAGCATCCACAACTGTCAGTTTTATAAACCTCAATAACATTATGATTAGATGCATAAGCCGTGCTTGTAAAAGCGGAGATTGCAATAATAGAAGGCAGTAATAATTTTTTCATTGTTTATTCCTTTCACTAAATTGATAGATGAAACAATAATCTTTCCCCCTACTGGAAGGTCAATTTAATTAAGGTATAAACGCGTAGAGTTTTGTAAAAAAATATTTATAGAAAACAAAGATATAAATAATACTTTGCTTATCCTTTTTTGATGTTTTTCGAGAATATGACTTGATATAAGAAGAAAAAAAGCCTGCATAGCAGGCTTAAAATGGAGAAAACAGGGTAAACGTAGAGTAGTTAGGATGTAAACGACTATGAGGGTATCTCATAAGTTAAATCACCTCTTGCGAAGAGTGTTTGTGCTTTAACTTGGAATAACTATAAACCTAAACTTAACTTGAGGTTAAAGCGGAGAAATTTGTATAAGGGATCCAATTTTATTGATGAAAATAAAATATAGAGAATATAAAAATAAAAAAGCCAATATTTTCAATGTATTGGCTTTAAAATGAATAGGTGTATTTTTAATTTAAAAACAAATTATTTGATGGCGATTATTTGATAATAGTAATTTGTTTTACGTCGATCTCAGTGCTTGTCCATTCTTTATCAACTTTGCCTTCAATTCTGACGGTATTATCTGGTGTAACTGTTTGTCCACGCCATCTTTTATTGTCGATATCTACATTGATACCGCCTGTGCTGTCTTCAAAAACGTACAGCTCATCACCAATTTTTTTGGTAATTTTACCCGTTAAAATAACCCAAGTGTCATCAGAAAGATCTTTTGCTTTTGCAACGGAGGTTTCGCTAATTGAAGGACCTTTAAATCCCCCTTGATCGGCACTTGATTGAATAGTGCCTTGAGGAGAAACAAAACCACCATTATGAGATGTTGTATTGGCTTGAGATGCAAAGGCCAACGTACTACCAATTAATAATACAAGAATTTTTTTCATATCAAGCTCGCTTTCTGTTTAAAATATAACTAAGTATAGTACTTATTTTATTTCAACTTCATGTATAAAACAGCATATAAAGGTAAATCTAGATATTAATACATCAAATGATTGATATTACTATTTTAAAACTAGAGTTATATTTTATAGTGTTGTTTTTTTCAATATAAGCATCTATCACTAAGTACTTCTTTTCTTTAAGTTAAATCTTCTGGTTATTTCCCCTTTGGATCAGTGTAGACCGTTATTCAAAAATATACCTTGTAGGATCATTGTTTTTAGATGTATTACCTCTTATCATCCAGCGCCTTCAAATTTTTTTTAATTTTCCCCTGTTATTTTTAGAGGTTTTAGGTTTTATGACTAACGAACGCATTGCCAATCCGGGTCCATTAGGTTTAATGGGTTTTGGTATGACAACGATTTTGTTGAACATACATAATGCCGGTTTTTTCCCAGTAGTCTCAGTTATTATGAGTATGGGAATTTTTTATGGTGGGATCGCACAAGTTATTGCTGGAATTTTTGAGTTCAAAAAAGGCAATACTTTTGGAGCCACTGCATTTACCTCTTACGGCTTCTTTTGGGTAACATTAGTAGGTATTTGGTTATTACCCGTGATGGGCTTAAGTGAACCCACAACACCTCTCTTTTTGGGTGTGTTTTTAGCGTTATGGGGAATTTTTACCTTTTTCATGTTTATTGGCACGTTAAAAGCCAATAGAGCACTCCAGTTTGTCTTTTTAAGTCTGACTATTTTATTTGCATTACTGGCAATAGGAAATATCACAGGTAATGCACTGATTTTAAAAATTGCAGGTTTTGAAGGTATTATTTGTGGTGCCAGTGCTTTTTATCTTGCAATGGCTGAAGTATTAAATGAGATGTATGGCAGAACAATACTGCCAATTGGTCACAAGTAACCGCTTTATACAGAAGTGGCTATTTAGCCACTTCTACTACTTGGCTTTTACGGCGTATTAGTTTTCTTGCACACCATGCGTAAAGCAACCCTGCAACGACACCTGAAATATGTGATTCTGTTGATACACCTAATTGTCCCGGAATTAAGCCATAGGCCATTGATCCATAATAGAATAGAACAAAGAGTGCAATTACAATATCGATAATTTTATGTCGAGTAAAAGCGTGAGCAATAAGTAAAGACCATAACCCAAAAATCCATCCACTTGCACCAACGTGAATAGCATTTCGTCCAAAAATCCAAACTAATAAACCACTTACGATAATAATAAATATACTGGATAGTACATATTCTCGTAGAGATTGTGTCATGGATAAAAAGCTAAGAATAAGAAGCGGGAGTAGATTACTAAATAGATGGGACCAAGATCCATGAATGAAAGGTGCGATAAAAATACCAATTAAACCTTCACCCGTTCTTGGAACAATACCCCATTGAAAAAGAGATATGGGTAATAGTGAGTTAATAAGTTGAAGTAAGACTAATATGATAGTTAACCCACCAAGAAAGGTGAGCCTTTTTTTAAACCAAACCTTATCCATAACGTAGCCTTAATAATGTAATGACGTTGATAAAACGCTATAAATAGAAGAGCCTCTAATAAAAAGAAGAAAGGCTCTTTTTTATTTATTAGTCTAATAAATTAAGGCAAGCAGCTCCGCGAGCGCCACCTGCATCACCATGACGAGCTTTTTCTATTGCTGGAATTTGAGCATTTCCATAGACACAGTGTGAGAGATATTCAGGTAATTGGTCATACAGTGCATTAAATTGCGATAATCCACCACCAATAACAATTAAATGTGGATCAAGTACAGTAAGAATATTACTTAGATAAATCGCTAACACTTTCATATAACGATCAACGTGCTCTTCTGTTTTCTTATCTCCAGCATAGTATTGCTCAACAATATCAACGGCTCTTCTGGGAGTATGATTGAATGCCTTATACATACGTTCAAAACCACGACCAGATAAATAAGTTTCAAAACACGCTTTTTTACCACAACCGCAGATGATTTTTGGCATTGTTTCGCCAATCACGTTATCTGCATCCACATTCAGATTCATATGACCGATTTCACCAGCAATCCCATTCTTGCCAGATAATACTTTGCCATCAATAACAAAACCGCCACCAACACCTGTACCTAAAATAAGTCCAAGTACAGAAGGATGATGACGAAATTCGGGATCCCATGCTTCCGATAAGGCAAAGCAGTTAGCATCATTTTCAACTTTAACCGGTCTATTGAGTATATGTGCAAGATCATGAACCATTGGCTTGTATTTAGCGGCTGGAACATTAGTGGTAAATACCGTTCCTTCTTTTGCATTCACAATACCAGGAACACCAACGCCTACTTTTCCTTTACACCCTAATTCAATGTCAGCTTCTAAGGTCAGTTCCTTAAAAACATTCAATAACGCCTGATAATCATTTTTAGGTGTAGGAACACGTTTTTGCCATACTTGAGTCAGATCTTTATCAAAAACGGCAAGCTCAATTTTTGTGCCGCCCATATCAAAACCATAATACATATCAGTCTCTTAATTATTCTGTAAATATTATTTATAGCAACGACAAGGGTGTCGTTACGTGGCCATTTCTATTTCAGTCAATACTTAAGTTATCTCTACTGCTTATATACACTAGGTTAAAGAAGAACAGTGATTGGTGACAGTTGAGTTTTCTTTATCTATTGATTACTACTTTCAATCAAAACACTACGTACTTTCATTAGAGCAAAGCCTAATAAATTTAATCCATTCCAAAGAAGAGGATTGTTAATCTCATTGTCTTGCTCACTTAAACCGACTCCCCATATTTTATCAACGGGGCTTGCCTCAACAAGCACACGATTGCCTGTTGAAATCAGAAATTTACCGAGTTCTTCATTTTGGGAAAACTTAGCGATATTGGCACGAATAACAATATCCATACGGTGTTGTTCCCAAATACCTTGGTCAAATCCTTTGACTTCTCTGCCTAATGCTTTTGCAGAGCCTGGGTTAGATGCAGTAATAATGGGCTTTCTGACTTCTATATCATTAAATAGCTTTGCTTTTTCAGCCATCATATAGTGCTCAGCGCTGGCATAACGCACATCATCTAATATAAAAGGTGCTGGATACCATTGGCTAAAACAACTTTTTGCGATGTCATTACCTTTACTTTTGTGTCCCCAAAAGTAGATGTACTTTATTTTCTTTCCTGCACGAAATTCTTTTTTTAATTGTTCTAAATCCATCTTTTTTTCCGTTATGTTGAATACTCCTAATTCACTTAATAAAGATAGCATAGAAGTAAAGAAGGATAGAGTGCCTTTTTGCTATTCTGCTTATAGGTGAAGCGATTCCGCTATTTTCAAATTATTCTTATTAAATTAATCTTAATTAGATTTGTTTTTACTGAATGATAAAAAAATAGAGCTTAGATTACTAGGATTACTCTTAAAAAAATCGAACTAAAGAGTTTCTTTATTTATATAATCACACAAAAAGATAATCTTAAAACGATACTACTTACTTAGTATAAAGGTGTAGTTAATTAAGTGTTTTTAATATAAAAAAGCACATTTATTGGTATTTATACTAATTGTTGGTATTTATAACTAATAAAATAGCTATTACGTAATTAATTTAATAACTTAGCTTAATTGAGATACTTGTTTTCATTGTTACATTTATTATTTGAACTAAATCACGCTTGTGTATTTGTTAAGCTAAATTAACAATATCATTTTATAGATAAAATATTACTTAAGTTAATTATTCTGGAATACAGGTTATTCTTAGCGGTATTTACTATAAGTAAATAATAAAACTAATCATAGATTGATTATCTACTTTTGTCTTTTATTTTAATGTTTTTTTCTAAAACTTAACCAATACTGATGTGTTTTATTTTTTTATTAATAAAATAGAACGATCGTAATATGATAAAAAGCAATAAACACACTTTTTAGGTGTAAAAAAAGAACCTATTTTGATGATGATCAATATGAATAAATAATCCTTTCCATTTTTAGTTATTATTTTTTTAGTCTTTTTTGGAATAGAAAAAAGAGGGTTTATTAAAATTGATCTTGATGGGCTCTTTGCTTTTTAGAAGAAATAATATCAATAAATAATTATTTTAGAATTTTATATTTATAAAATTTATACAAATTGTTATTAATTAACTCTAGTTATTATCTGGTTTTTAAACCTGTTTTTTTAGGTAAAAAAGACGCTATTTTTGATAGTAATAATAAATATGAAATTAAGTAAAAGTACCCATTTTTATAAAGTGAAAATGAGTGGCATTTTACTTTTTACACTTTTTTTGATGTTGTCTTTTTCATTAAAATAATTATACAATTTAATTTAAATAATCATTACTCCTAATTGGATGATGTTTATTTGTAATTAAATAAATTAGTATTTATAAGATTATTTTACCCTACATAGTTGATGTTCATTAATTGATGATTTAATGAGAGTTTAAATATGAATTTATAGAGATATATTTTTAACTTATTGTGAAAATTATCTATAAGGTTCTCTCCTCCTTATTTTGGATGAGCATCAAATTATTGAACAAGGTTTAGAGTACTGTTATTAAAGGGGCCACACTATGTATGATGATATTAGTAACCTAAAAGATAAGTTTCAGGAAGATGCCTTTGCTTTTCAAGAGTTTTCTTCCTCTACAATACAAGATGTTGATAATAAAATAGAACCAGTAGTTATAAATAAAGAAGATAATAATAAAATTAGTAATTTAAGTAATAATACGTTTTCTGAAACTTCACTTATAGTGAAAAACGAACCAAAACAGCCTGTTACTTCATCGTCTATCCCTTCTTATCACCAGGATGCTTTAGTTGTTAAAGCAAAGAAAGACAATTTAATTAAGAGTAAGCAAAATTTGTTAGCAGATAATAAAATATTTGATAGCAAAGAAACTGATAGAGTTCATGCTCATGAAAATATATCACTAAAAGATATATTGTCATTTATTGCCTCTATCTAATCTGAATAAGCAAAACTCTTTGTGTAAATAAATAATATTGACTGGTGTCAATCTTTAGCCATTGTTATTTTATTTTTTAAGATAGGTTTATTTCTTTTCGATATTTATTAATGTCGATAGGGTGCCTTTGTCTTAAGAAAAGATCTATGGCGATGACAAAGGTATGGGTTTATGAATAAAATATTTAAAACATTAATTACGGCTTTTTTATTGATAACAATGTTTTCACTCATTGTTATGCCAATGAGCGCCGAACAACAATATATATTCGGTCTTATCAATATATTGCTGTTATTTGTTATCGGTTTTAAAAAATCAAAAAAACGATTATTAACAATGGTTTTTATTTCATTGTTGATGTCAACGCGTTATCTCTACTGGCGTGCAACAAATACCTTAAATTTTAATACAACTATCGAGGCTGTTTTAGGTAGTGGTTTATTTATGGCTGAAATTTATTCTTGGATAATATTAGTCCTAGGTTATTTCCAAACGTCATGGCCATTAAATAGAAAAATAGCACCTTTACCTAAAGATATTTCTCAATGGCCTACTGTTGATATTTATATTCCAACATATAACGAAAGCTTGGATGTTGTACGTGATACGGTCCTTGCTGCACAAGCTATCGATTATCCACAAGATAAAATGAAAGTTTATATATTGGATGATGGTAGTCGTGAAGAATTTAAACAATTCGCTGGTGATGTTGGTGTAACTTACATTGAACGTGAAGTTCATGATCACGCTAAAGCAGGTAACTTAAATCATGCGATGGGATTAACAGACGGTGAGCTAATCTGCGTTTTTGACTGTGACCATATTTCCACGCGTATTTTCTTGCAAGCAACAGTAGGAAGCTTCCTTGAAGATCCAAAATTAGCGTTGATCCAAACACCACACTATTTCTACTCGCCAGACCCATTTGAGCGAAATTTAAGTGCGGCTAAAGATGCACCGCATGAAGGCGCACTTTTCTATGGCCCTGTTCAACGTGGTAATGATAACTGGAATGCGACATTCTTCTGTGGTTCATGTGCTGTTATGCGTCGTAGTGCTCTTGAAGAAATTGGTGGCATTGCTGTTGAAACGGTAACAGAAGATGCACACACTGCGCTTAAATTACAACGCTTAGGTTGGAACTCTGCATTTATTGATATTCCTTTAGCCGCAGGTCTTGCAACAGAACGTTTAGCATTACACGTTAACCAGCGTATTCGTTGGGCTAGAGGAATGACACAGATATTCCGTGTTGATAATCCAATGTTGGGGCGTGGTTTAACATTCCCTCAGCGTTTATGTTATCTCAATGCCATGCTCCACTTTCAGTACGGTTTGCCTCGTATCATCTTCTTGACTGCGCCGTTACTGTTTATGTTATTTAACCTTAATATTATCGCTTCATCCGCCAGCATGATATTTGCCTATGCATTACCACACTTAATCATGTCGGTTTATGTAAACTCGAAAAATATCGGTAAATACCGTTACTCTTTTTGGGGTGAAATTTATGAAACCGTCATGGCATTTAGTTTGGTACTCCCTACTTTACTGAGCTTAGTTTCACCAAAATTAGGTAAATTTAACGTAACAGATAAAGGTGACTTGCTTGATAAAAGCTATATGGATTACCTCACTGTACGTCCATTAATTATCACTGCACTTCTTCTTATCACTGGGATTTCATGGGTTGTTGTCCGTTACCTATTAAATGACTTCCAAGGTATTGACCCGCTGGTTATTGTTTTAAACCTTGCTTGGGCGACATACAGTTTATTTATCATTCTTGCCTCTATCGCAGTAGGTAAAGAGACGCGACAAATTCGTAAAAATACTCGAATCAATGCATCTTTACCGATTACGTTACATTTTGATGATGGCGCTGAATTAACAACTACCACAGAAGATATTTCAATGGGTGGCGTTCGCATTGCCGTGAATAAAATGTCTGAACTTCGCCAACGTAATGTCACTTCAATCACCCTGAATGTACAACGAGATGAAGTTACCGTTCCTGTTGATATGGTGAGTTTAGAAAGCAATCAACTACGTCTTGAATTCTTACCTATTGATTTAAATCTTCGCCGTAAATTGGTGCGCATTGTCTTTGGTCGTGCTGATGCATGGATCCATCAAGCAGATTATAAAGACAAGCCATTTAAAGAATTGGCCGGTATTACACGTTGTATTTTCGAACTGTTCTTTGGTCGTCGCCAAAAAGTGAAAGCGCCAGCAATAAGAACGAAAGCAAAAGCTTCACTCTCTGTGCAATCAATTAACGGGGATGACTAAGCATGAAAAAGAAACTGACATTAATGCTAAGCCTGACGGCAATAGCGATCGCAAGTATTAATCTTTCTCAAGCAGATACCGGAATGTTAGAGCTAGGAGGGGAGCTTTTACCTGATCCGACTGCTTATACACATTCGCCAGTGCAACAAAATGCGAATAACCCGATCCAACTTGAAGATGGCGTATTGTCTGAAGCGCGTAATATTGAAGAGCAATTAATATTAGCACAAATGGGAAGCCCCTCACCTATCGTGTTATCAGGAAGAAAATTACTTTCTGGTGTGACTTTTAATATGGCGAACGATTTATTTATTGATAAAGCAACATTAACGATGAAGGTGAAAGCGTCTCAAGGATTAATTCAATCTGATCAAACACTTCACTTAATGTTAAATGGTCAACCTATGGGATTTCTACCTTTAGAAGAAGGTGGGCAAGAGCATGAATATGTTTTAGAAATTCCTGAAATGATGTTGACGAATGTGAATAACCTCAGCTTTCGTTTAGCCAATCGTGATGCATTGGATGAAAACCAATGTATTCCTCCACTGGCGGAAGGATTAAGCCTGGTTATTTCACCGGATTCATCATTAGATTATCGAGGTCGCTGGATTAATGGCGGGTATAGTCTGGAACGATTGCCCCTACCGTTCTTTGATCCTGACAGAATGACAGCGACCTCGTTACCTATCATATTGTCAGATAAACCTGACCATGCAGAGGTAACAACAGCAGCCATTGCTGCATCATGGTTTGGCAGTTTTAGCCATGATATTAAGCAAGTTGATTTACCGGTTTTAATGAATCAGTTACCTGAAAGTGATGGTATTTTAGTTGGTTATTCAGGGCAGACTATTGCGGGTATTACATTACCTTCAGGAAATAGTGGGCAATTAACCATTGTTGATAACCCAGTCGATCCTGTTTTCAAATTATTACTGATCAGCGGTGATAATGAGAAATCTCTTCGCCAAGCTGTATGGGCATTAAACAACGGTAAATTGCCACAAAACGATCACTTAGTGGTGCCTTCTCAAACGCTTGCAATGAGTGCGGATTACGATGCACCTCGTTGGTTAAATACCAATAAACCTGTTTCGTTAAGTCAAATTGCCAATGGTAGTGATGATTTCTCACGCCAAGGCATTAACCATGCACCAAATCAGTTTTCGTTTCGTGTCTCTCCCGATCTCTTTTGGTGGGATGGTGATGCACTGCCGTTAGATTTGAAATATGTTTTTCCTCATTCGGATAAACTAAATAGTCGTCGCTCTTCATTAATTGTCTCTTTGAATAACCAATTCTTAGGTGCATTGTATCCGGCGCGTTCAGAACCTTTAGGTATGTTAAGACAATGGCTGGGAATGGAGAGCGAACAGCAAAATAGCACGCTCTATTTAAATCCTCGTCAAATTTATAGTCAGAATCAATTACAGTTTTATTTTGATTTACGTGAGCCTGATGATTCACCGTGTATTTTAACGGATGGCAGTAGCTTAATTAGCCAAATTGATCCGCAATCAACACTGCAATTTAAAAATACTTGGCACTACTCAAGAATGCCGAACTTGGCTTATTTTTCAGGAGCGTCATTCCCATTTAGTCGCCGTGCGGATTTTTCACAAACCACACTGCTATTACCTGAAAGTCCAACAATAGAAGAGCTTTATACCTTAGTGAACTTAATGGCGAGATCAGGTTATGCCACAGGAACACCTGTTTCTCATGCTTCGGTTTTCTTAGGTGCTAAAGAGCTCGAGAAAAATAACCTCTCTCAACACGATGTGCTAGCGATTGGCTCATTAAATAGTGAGGGATTTCTACCTGCTCGTTTTTCACAACAAACGTTCTCATTTTTAAATAAAAACGTCGAAATCAAACCACAATCATTGATTGACAAGGCAAAAGGTTGGATTGCTGGCGATTATTTATCTCAAAGTGGTGATGCTGCAAGTTACTTATCTTCAGTGAAAGATTGGCGTGGCATGATGAGTTTTATCTCACCTTGGGCAAGCGACAGAGTTGTCGTATTGGTTACAGCTAAAGGTAATGATTCGATAAAAACCATTATCAATGACTTAAATTTAGCCCAAATAAATGCGGCTATTAAAGGCGACATCACTCTTATTAGTGGTAAAGACACCGTAAAAAGTTTCCATTTAGGTGAACACTTTTCGCAAGGTGACTTACCTTTCTTACAACAATTCCTTTGGTATAGCTCTAGACACGTATATTTGCTGGGTCTTTTAGCTGTTGGTTTTTGTGCGTTGACGGGCTTCGTGACTTATTACTGGTTACAACGTCGTTCAACTCGTCGTTTACATCAGATATCACAGCATCGTTCAGACAAATAAGAGGGGATATAAGATGAAAAATCACGCACTTAATATCATCGTTAAAGTCATCTATGCAGGTTGTATTCTAGGGGCATCAAGCCAAGTACAAGCAACCGCAGTTGAGGCAAATACAACAGCAACTGATCCAAATATTGTCAGTTCTCTTATTGAGCAAGCTAATTATTGGCACGGTAGAGCACACGATGAACGTGCAGTAGAAGCACTGCAAAAAGTACTGATTATGGAAAGCAATAATCAGGACGCGCTGTATTTAATGGCATTCTTTACTGCGCAACAAGGTAATGAAAAACAAGCAACATATTGGCGAGAAAAACTTGCGCAAGTTGCACCGCAAGATCCACGAATTGAAGGATTAAAAAATATCCGATCATCACAATTTAGTGAACAACAATTAGGATATGCCAGAGAGTTAGCGAAAAAAGGGCAACATGAAGAAGCAATAAAAGCGTATCAACGTTTATTTGTTAGTAGTGAGCCACCTGAAACACTAGCGTTAGAATATTATCAAACCATGGCGGGTGTACCCGCAATGTTGCCTCAAGCTATTACGGGGTTAAAGCAACGTGCTGCATTAATGCCTGATAATAAAGAAACGCAAAAAGCATTAGGATTAACGCTAACTTATAACGAAGAGACTCGCCGTGAAGGTATAACTATTTTAGGTAATATCTCGGGTGATGAATCAGCCAAAAAAGGTATGCGTCAAGCACTGTTATGGCTGAATGTTCGTCCTGATGATGAAGTGTTATATAAGACTTATTTGCAAGCAAACCCGAACGATAAAGCGGTTGCAGAGCATTTCCAAGGTGCTATTCAAGGTAATGCACGCCAAGCAGGTTATACCGCATTAAATAAAGGTAAATTGAAAGAAGCCGAAGGTTATTTCAAACAAGCTTTAGCGGCAGATAACAATGATGCGCAAGCCTTAGCGGGGTTAGGTTATATCGCATTACGCTCAGGTGATTTAACCACAGGTCAGCGTTTATTAAACCAAGCTGCACAATCAGGTGGAGAACAAGGCAGCAAATGGAAACAACAAGTGGAAGATGCGGGTTTTTATGCGCAATTACGCAGTGCACAACAACGCGCTAAACAAGGGAATATTCAACAAGCTCTCGATCAATTAGCCCCATTAGCGGGTGCTTCAGGTGAAAAAGGGTTGTCTGCCAACTTATTACAAGCTGACTTATTACGTAAGCAAGGTAATTTACCCGCGGCTCACCAATTGCTGTCAGGGCTTTATCAGCAAAATAGCCATAATGAGAAAGTGATTTCTGCTTATTACTATTTATTAGTTCAGGAAGGGCAGAATACAAAAGCAGAACAATTATTGGCTCAACAATCAGCCTCTTTGCGTCAAAAACTTACTGCAAATACAGATCCTTCTGAGAAATTACGCCGTGACGCGCAAAAAGCGTTAGAAAATGGTAATCGTGTTCAAGCAAGACAATTGCTTTTACAAGCGCAGCGTAAAAACCCGCAAAATAACTGGGTTTACCTCGATTTAGCGCGCTTAATGGCCGCTGATGGTGACAGTGCTGGCGCAAAAAATATTATCTCACAGCTACAAAACCATAGAACAAGAGATTCTGATTATGTGGCATCGCTGTTTTATGTTGAGCAAAAAGAGTGGGATAAAGTTTTTAACTTACTAAGTAGCCATAATCAACAAACTGAAGCTGAAAAAGCGTTATTACAGCGCGCTCGTTTCCATCGCCAACTTGCGCAAGCTGACCATTATCGTCAGGCAGGAAACCTTGTTGCAATGCGTAATATTTTACGTCCATTAATTAATCAAGTGGCTGATTATCCAAATGATGTGGGTGAATTAGCAGAAAAATTGGTTAATAGTGGATTAAATGATGAAGCGTTGAAATTGGTTGAAAGTGATATTGCAAAAGGCACTAAAGGTTCAGTAGGTAACTACGCTGGTCATATCAATGTTCTCAATGAGTTAGGTCATTATACACAGGCATCTAGCTTGATTAATGATCCTGCTTTACAACAAGAAACACCGATTGTTGAGAAGAAACGTTTAGAAGTTGCCACTAAAGTTGCGCAAGCAGATAGCCTACGTGAAAAAGGCGAAATTAAAGCAGCTTACGACACGTTAGTGGTTGCTTTAAAAACATCACCGAATGATCCCGATTTATTAATGGCATTAAGTCGTGTTTATTTAGCGCAATCAATGCCTGAACAATCAAACAAAATTCTTTCTTATTTAGAAAAAGAGCAAGGAAAAGATAGCAAATTAATCCAAGCTCAAATCGAAGTGGCATTAGCACAAAAAGATGGAAGAAAAGCACAACAATTATTGCAGCAAATTCCTTCATCTTCACAACCCGCTTATTTATTACAAGCTGCGCAAATTGCGCAATTAAATGGTGAGAATCGCAAAGCATTAACGTTACTGCGTAGTGCGCAATGGCAAAACAGTGATAGCACATTAAAAACCTCTGCGGGTCAATTAAACGCATTAGGAGGAAGTGATAATCCTGTTATTGCGGGTTCTATCTATGAACGTAAAGAGATGGCATCGGTTCAACGTTCTATTCGTGAACTTGAAGAAAAAGTTTCACCTTGGGTACAAGGTGGTGTTTCTGTTCGTCATCGTAATGGTGATAAAGGGTTATCTAACATCACTGAAATTTCAGCGCCAATCAGTATTTCGAGTGTGCCTGGAGAAGAGTTCCGTTGGGAATTTAGTGTTAACCCTGTTTCGATGACAAGTGGTTCGGTTTCAGGCGAAAGAGCTAACCGCTTTGGTTCTGGTCAGCTTCAACATGCTGAACGCTTTGCTAAAAATAGCGATAACCATGATGAGAAAAACAAAATTAATGCCGATGAAGCCGGTAGTCAACGTGCTTCTGGTGTTGAATTAGGACTGCGTTTATCGGACAAGGATGTCAGTTTTGATGTGGGCTCAACACCATTAGGTAAAGATACGGCAACGGTTGTCGGTGGTATCACATATTCACCTCAAATTAGCCAAAATGGGCAATTAATACTGACAGCAGAGCGCAGAGCCATAAAAGATAGTCTACTTTCTTATATGGGGCGTACTGATCCAATGACAGGCGAAAGTTGGGGCCGTGTAACACGTAACGGCGCTAAAGTTCAATATGCTTGGGATGATGGAAAAATTGGGGCTTATGCTGGTGGTGGTTTCTATAACTACGAAGGTAAAAGTGTTGCGAGTAATGATGAAGTGAAAGCGTGGATTGGCTCTTATGCTAAGTTCTATAAAGATGATCAACAAGAAGTAAAAGCAGGTGTGCATGTTGATTATATGAACTTCAGAAATAACCAAAACTACTTCTCATTAGGACACGGTGGTTACTTTAGTCCACAAGATTATGTGTCTGTTTCATTACCTGTTGCTTATACCCGTCGTTTTGAAAAAGGTGAAGTCTCATTAAATGGTGCTATAGGGATACAAAGTTACAAACAAAAAGGCAGTGATTATTTCCCAACGCATGGTTATATGCAAAATGCATTAAATAAACAGAATGCGAGCGATCCTCGTATTAAATCTCAGTACGAAGAACAAGACGAAACGAATATTACTTATAGATTAGGTTTAGACGCGAAATATTATTTAAACAAAGAAACCGAGTTAGGTGTCAGCTTATCGCATGATACATCGGGTGATTATGCTGAAGATAATATGTGGTTACACTTAAAATATACCCCAGACTTCCTGTCTAAATAATTAAGGAGACAAATAATGAATAAGCATGACAGTGATATCTTACAATTACCTTTTGAAAGTGGCTGGCAAGATCTAACTCAATTATTATTTTTTCAAATTTTAAATGACAATGATATTTCTACTGCTGGAAATAAATTAAGGAATATAGGTAAAGATATTGCCTTACGTTATCCTTTACCTGAAAGCGAAAATATTCAATTACTTGAATCACATATTAATCGCGTATTAACACTATTTAAATGGGGGTTTGTCACTATATCTCCTGCAATGAGCGAACTTTTACTGGTTCATTGTGCATGGCCTCATTTTACGCAAAGTCAAGATGATGCTCAGTGGCGTGTTGCAAGTGCGGGTGTTTTAGAAGGGTTATATGAAGGTTGGTTAACGAATCAAGGTGGTAATGCCAAAATGCAAGTGCATCGCCAACCTACTGATGCAAAAGATGTCTTTATTTTCCGCTATGCGCATAACTCATCAGCCGAATAATAATATATATGCTTTATTGATGAGCATAGGAGGTCAAAAATGAATGAAATGATATTTAATGATGATAATTCTAAATGCTTATTAATAAAGCAATTTACTAATAATGTTTTCATGATGTTAGTAACAGATATTAATGGCATTATTATTTATGCAAATGAAAAATATTGTGAATTCAATAATGTTCACTTTGAAAATATAAAAGGTAAAAAATATAGCTTATTTAACTTAATTGACGAGAATCAAATCAATTGTTGTGTAAATGGTAATAATGATAATAAAGGAGTATATCGATTAGAAGCCAAAAGAAATAACGATACTCAACAAGATATATGGGAAGATATTAGTATTATTCCTGTGTTTGATGAAAGTAATTTAATTTCTCATTATGTATTTATTAGCTTGGATATTACTGATAAGGTAGAGCTAAGAAATGAATTATTTAATAAAAGCTATATTGATTCATTAACTGGAATATCTAATCGACTAAGTATTGTCGAAAAAATTGAAAATGAACGATTAAATGTTTTACAGCCTTCTTCATTTTGCCTTGGTATTATAGATTGCGATAAATTCAAATCTATTAATGATCAATTCGGGCATCATGCAGGCGATAAGGTATTGTGTGAAATATCTAAACGGTTGTCACAATTAGAAAATAATGAAGTCTATTGTGGGCGACTTGGTGGTGACGAGTTTGCTGTGCTTTTCCCTAAAGGATTACGTTCTTGTTCTGTGATTTTGCTAGAAATAATAGAATCACTTTGGAAATCAATGGAAAAGCCCATCAATATTAATTCGGATTTTATGTTAACTCCTTCAATTAGTTTAGGTATTGCTGAATATCCTAAAGATGGAAAAACATTATCTGAATTATTAAAATCTGCAGATGAAACACTTTATTCTATAAAAGAAATGGGTGGTAATAAATATGGGTTTTATTCCGGATTTTAAATAAAAGGTTTTAAATAGAAAGTTTTTTAGTAAAGATATATTAAAAGTAACGTTATCTCTTTTTAACGAAGAGGGGGGTAACTGTTTTTTAAATATATCTAGCATTCCTGATGAAATATAAGAGTAAATTTAAAATAATACTAAATATTAGTTTTAGATAAATATCTATTAGAGGATTTTATTATGATGAAAGCGGTTATCCCTGTTGCTGGATTAGGTACTCGTATGTTACCTGCAACGAAATCAATTCCTAAAGAAATGCTGCCTATTGTTGATCGCCCTTTAATTCAATATATTGTTGAAGAGTGTGCTCAGGCAGGTGTTGAGGAAATTATTTTAGTTACTCACTCTTCTAAAAATTCAATTGCAGATCACTTTGATACCAGTTTTGAATTAGAAAATATGCTGGAACAGCGTATTAAAAATAAATTATTAGAAGAAGTGCGTTCAATTTGTCCTAACAATGTCAAGATTGTCCAAATTCGCCAAGGCCATGCTTTAGGTTTAGGTCATGCAATTTGTTGTGCACGCCCAGTTATTGGCAATAATCCATTTATTGTTTTACTGCCTGATGTTTTATTAAATTCACATTATTGCGATCCTCAACATGATAATTTATCAGCAATGATAAAACGTTTTGAAAAAACAGAACGTAGCCAAATTATGGTTGAACCTGTGCCAATGAGCCAAGTGCAACAATATGGTGTTGTAGATTGTGAAGGTGTTTTCTGCCCTCAAGGTAATTGGGCGCCTATTCGTCGTATTGTGGAAAAACCAAATCCTGAAGATGCACCTTCTAACCTTTCTGTTGTTGGACGTTATGTTTTCTCTGAAGCTATCTGGGAATTATTAGATGGTCTACCTGCTGGTGTTGGTGGTGAAATTCAATTAACAGATGCGATTGATTTATTATTGAAAAAAGAAGTCGCTGAAGCATATACCTTAGTGGGTAAATCACATGACTGTGGTAATAAGCTAGGATATATGAAAGCCTTTGTTGAGTATGGCCTCCATAATTCTGTGTTAAAAGAAGAATTTTCTTCTTGGATGCGGGACTTTTGTGAAAAAACATTGTTACCCAGAACAGAAGTCATAGAAGAAGATGAAGTAAGTGAAGCACAAAAGATAGTTGCTATCTTTTGAGTTTATATTGAAATAATGTGCAATATGCCGACCGAGATAAGATGGCGGTCGGCAATAGCAGGAGAGAAAGGCAATGTCTTTTTGGCACTTATCTCGTTGTCATTATCTATTTTCTACCTTTTTTTTAGGTTTGTTGCTTATGGTTTCTCCCTCAATACAGGCAGCAGATACTCAAGTAGGATGGCAACAGTTTAAAGAGCGCTATATTCAGGATGATGGGCGAGTTATAGACAGCGCTAACAAAAATATTTCACACTCTGAAGGTCAAGGCTATGGCATGTTAATGGCTGTGATGAGTGATGATCATGAAACATTTAATAAGTTATGGCACTGGACAGCTGCTTCTCTTTATCGTGGCGATTTAGGCTTATTTAAATGGCGTTATGAACCCGAAAATAGTGAACATACTCCTGATCCTAATAATGCAACAGATGGTGATATCTTAATTGCGTGGGCATTATTAAAAGCTGGTGAGAAATGGAATGATGAAAGTTATCTTTCAGCTTCTGATTCTATTCAACACGCTATTTTGGAACATACTTTAGTTAAGACAAAAAATTATACTGTACTTTTACCCGGTATTAATGGCTTCAAAACGCCAGAAGAAATTATTATTAACCCATCCTATTTTATTTTCCCTGCATGGAAAGATTTTTACCGCACGAGCAAAGATGTTCGTTGGAAAGAGTTAATTAATGATAGCCAGTCTTTACTTAGAAATATGCGGTTTGGTGAATATCAATTACCAACAGATTGGGTAAGTTTGTTTCCAGATGGAAAGACAGAGCCTAGTGAAAAATGGCCTGCACGATTTAGCTTTGATGCAATACGTATTCCGCTCTATTTGGCTTGGGCACACGATGAATTAGCGTTACAACCTTTTGTGCAGTATTGGCAGCAATTTGATCGTTATAAGACGCCTGCTTGGGTAAGTATTGATGCTCAAGAGCGCGCTGAATATAACCTTACTCCTGGTATGATGGCAGTGAGAGATTTAACGATGAAAACACCTATTGAAGATGTCGATTTAAGTAAAGATACAGATTATTACTCTTCGGCTTTACACTTATTAGCGGCATTTGCTCAGAATGGGCAATAAGTATATTTAGTTAATTTGAATGATAGATAGCTTAAATTCCTTTTAATACAGAGAGGTATTAAGTTATCTATTTTTTATATCGATAGTGCTAAAAAAATAAATTTCTAAATTATTTATACTTATTCGACTTTAATAAGTTAATTGTAATTCGCTATCTCTATTTGTTTATAACGTTATGTTATTTAAATAATAAATAAACTTTAATCTATGATCTAAGAATAATTTATTTAATGATATTTATGCTAAAGTTATCCCAATAACTTGATAATGTTATTAATATAATTTTTCATCAACAATAGAGGTGGATAAATGAAAGTTTCAGCACGCAATCAGTTAGTCGGTAAAGTTGTTGATATTATTGATGGTGCCGTCAATAGTGAAGTGATTTTATCTTTAGCACACGGTGAGAAACTGGCTACAATCATCACCAAAGAAAGTTGTGAAAGCTTAAATATTAAAAAAGATGGCGAAGCTATTGCGATTATTAAAGCGCCGTGGGTTGTATTAGCACTGCCTGATTGCGGTTTAAATTTCTCTGCACGTAACCAATTTGCAGGAAAAGTGACTCAAATCGTACAGGGTGCAGTGAACTCAACTGTTCATTTAGAAACGGCGAAAGGTTTAGAACTGACTGCGGTTATCACCAATGAAAGCTTACAAGAGATGAAATTGGCAAAAGGCAGTGATGTTTTAGCGTTAGTGAAAGCATCCAGTGTGATTGTAGCAACACGCAAATAATCGAGACGCTATTCTCTTAAAATATAAAAAGAGGCTAAATATTTAGCCTCTTTCTTTTTGATATTACTTATCTTTTTAGATTTATAATCCCGATCACCTTTTATGCAAGGTTACTAAAATTATTTATCAGTATCACCAGCGACTTTTAGTTTGTCGTAGATATAATTTTTATAACTGTTAACTAATTTCTCGTCTTCACAGTCATTTAATTTGCCTTCACATAAATGGCGCATTTGAATGTTTGCTTTGTAGAAAGGGGATAATGGCAAACGAGCACGCTCTAAGATCATGCCACCTAAGAAGCTAATATCAGTTAACTCACCCGTTGTTATTGGCGCACCTTGCGATAGATTATCTCTTAAGGTGAACTGAGTAATATACGCAGGGTTATTAAAAGGTGATTGATAATTTTTTAGCTCAATATTGGGTTGGTGATCACCAAAATAGAGGAACATCGTCGGTTTTTCTCTTTGTGTAACAAAATTAGAGAAATCTTTAATTGCTGGATCACTGGTGATGATCTTTTCCATATAGTGGCTAAATTTACCCGGTGCATTACTGCTTTCTGTATGACCTGTAATTTGGTACATATCTCTGTGTGATTCATCATAAGGACCATGTTCATACATGGTTAATGAGAATATAAACAGTGGCTTGTCAGTACGTTTTTTCAATACCTCTTCAACGTAACCTAGCATATCTACCGTCGATATTTTCCAGAGATTTTCTTCTAATATTCCAGGGTAGCCAAGCTCTTGAGGTTGAATGATTTCATCAATTCCCATTTTTTCATAAGCGTAACCTGCATGGTAAGCACTACGATTAAACGGAGTGAGTAAAACCGTGTAATAACCTTCTGCTTTGAGTTGGCGGAATAAACTCTCATTAAGATTATCGACAACAAAATAGAATACAGAGTTTTTACGCGCACCAAAGTCATCCGTATTTAACCCTGTTAATACTGAAAATTCAGAAAGCCAAGTACCACCACCAAAGGTTTGTACACGTAAAGGGCTTTGTGCACTGACATTTTCATCTTTTTGAAACATAAATAAATCAGGCAGTGCAACATCTGTATCAAATTGATAAATATGAGGATTAACCGTCGACTCTTGTAATAAAACGACAATATCAGGTTTTATGTCAGTTTGCGTTTCTGGCAATAAGGTTTTATTCGCTTGTTCAAGGAAATAATCTGCATTTTCCTTGAAATAAGGAGGGTGATAAGCCGTTTGGTAACCAGACATGATTAAATTAGTGACAGTACCTCGTCCTCCTGGAAGTGTGCCTTCCCATTCAGCTTGCCATTTTTCTACGGTGAAATGGATAGTAGTAAACCCAATAACCATTAAGAGTAAGCTACTTATACGCAAGACTGGGCGTGATTTTTTGGAAAAATGCCACGCAATAGACATATTGATAATCAGCCATATTAGCATCGCAACCAATGCAATGCCGGCTTCCCAATAATGGCCTAATGTCCCTAAATTAGAGCTATCAAAAGCCAAATCAAAATCAGAGAACATTAATGTTTCTTTGTAATAATGAACTTTGAGTTGATTAATAAACTTAGTTATCAGGAAAAGTGTGCCGGTGGTAATAACCGAAAATAAGACACGAGCTGATAAAAGAAAACAAAGAGAAAAAAGAATAAAATAAGCACCTACGGAAAGAAGTGCAGTATAAACAAACGTTGCTTTCTCAAAAACAATAAAGAGTGAGGCAATAAGAATAAGTGCAAGATAAGCACATCCTAATATTTTTTTCATATCTCTTCCGAGTATAGCGATAAATAATCAAGGGGATATTTTACAAATATTGTAGGCGATAACCTTAAATAGGCTAAATAATTTTACTTAGCCTAAGTTAACATTTGGATTTAGAATAATCCTTTGTCTCGTAAAATATGAAGATCTTTTTTGCGGCGAGTAAATCCAGTGCGGTCAAAATACTCTAAGATTTGTACTGCTAATTTACGCCCAACAGATAACTCATCACGGAAGTCCGCGGCGGTGACACTGCCATTACTTTCATTATATTTCACAATGATAGAGGCAAATTTTTCTATTGATTGGTGTGTATAGTAGCGGTCAGCAATAATTGGAATAATTAAACCTAATTGTGCTGCTTTACGTAATAATGAGCGGATCACTTTCTCATCACTTTTCATTTCATTTGCTAGATCACGTACCCACCAAGGTTCAGATTGCTCAAAATAGACTTTAGCATTTTGCCATAGTGCATCTTGTTCTGGAGAAAAAGCAAGACCATGAGTTGGAAGATGAAGCCAACCCCGACTTTGGCTAATAGCACCTTCTTTACGTAACTGATCAATTAAGTAATAGACCAATTCATCATGGTAAGTAGGTAGTGCCATCCGTTTTAAACGAGAACGACCCACACCCATTTGATCATTATGTTGTTGATGATATTCCTCAAGTGTATCGAGTAATTTCTGTTTTGCGTTATCAGCATTCTCTTTGGAAAGAATAACGCCAGCAACGCTCACTAGGTCAAAGGTTTCTAATAACTGAGTCAGCGCACTTTCAGTTAATTGTTGAGCCCAAGAAAACTGACTTAGAGAGAGTTCACCTTTTGGTAAACATAACGCTAAATTGGCACTGACGCTGTCTGCATTATCAAGTTGGTGTAACCAAGTTAAGAATTCAGCTTGTCGTTTGCCTCTACGTGGCGAGTGTAAAGATAAGACTTTCGCTGCGGCTAAGGTGCGTTGAGCACTGATATCACGCAAGATAAGTCTGTCGTTATCCACCAGCCAAAGGGGTTCATCTAGAATAAGCTCCGCTAACTGTGGTGTTTCATTAGCATCATTTAAAAGAGCAACACGACCCGTAATATGACGTGTACCGTGGTGAATATGTACAGGCTGCCAATGCTTTAAAGGTTCATCCGCAATTAAACTGACTAATATTTTATAAGATTGATAATTAGGCGCTTGAGAAAGCAACCAGTCACCACGAGAGACGTTTTCTTTACTGACATCACCTGTGATGTTTATTGCAATACGATGACCTGCACCCGCACGTTCTACGGGCTGATTTTGTGCATGTAAGGCTCTTATTCTTACTGGTTTATCTGCACCCGTTAGCCAAAAGGTATCGCCAACAGAAATTTGTCCTGCAAGCGCAGTTCCTGTGACAACTAATCCCGCGCCTTTAATGCTAAAAACACGGTCTATTGCTAAACGAAAACGCTTATGCCATTGAGGGTGTTGTTGTTCTTGCTGATGCAGATCAACAAGATAGTGGCGAAGCTCTGAAATTCCCTCCCCTGATGGGGCTGAGGTGGTAAAAATTTGAGGATCGTACCAACCTAAATTAGCTAACATCTCGGTTGTTTGTGAGCGAACTTCTTCTATTCGTTCTGGGGTAACACGATCTGCTTTGGTGAGAATAACGGTAACTTGAGGACAGCCAGCAAGACGTAAAATAGAAATATGTTCGATGGTTTGTGCCATAACGCCATCGTCACAAGCCACAATTAATAGCGCATGAGAGATCCCTCCAACGCCAGCAAGCATATTTGAAAGGAATTTCTCATGACCGGGAACATCCACAAAACCAATTGAAGTTCCATCGTCTTGACGCCAATAGGCATAACCTAAATCAATGGTCATGCCTCGTTTTTTCTCTTCAGGTAAATGGGTAGTATCTACCCCAGTAATTGCCTGTATAAGTGTGGTTTTTCCGTGGTCTACGTGACCTGCCGTCGCAAAAATCATAGTTAAAGTGCCTGTATTAATGCATTCTCATCCTCAAGACAGCGCAGATCAAGCCACAGGCGACCATCAGTAATTCGACCAATAATCGGCTTTTCTAAATTACGCCAATGCGCGGCTAACGCATCTAACTGGCTACCTTTTCCATTTTTGGCTTCAAAGGTAAGTGCTGCACTCGGTAAGCTTTCAATAGGTAACGAACCACTGCCTATTTGAGAAGCACATGAGGATATCGTGATATGGTAATTATCCCCATAATATGCCTGAAAATGAGGCAATAACCGTTGCGCCATGTCATTAATTTCTGTTTGTGTCCGAGTTAACAAACGTAATGTTGGAATTTCAACAGCCATTTTTTCAGGTTGCTGATAAAGGCGTAATGTGGCGCCTAAAGCAGCTAATGTCATTTTATCAACGCGTAATGCACGCTTTAAAGGATGGCGTTGAATAGCCTCAATCCATACTTTTTTACCTAAGATTATCCCCGCTTGTGGGCCACCTAATAATTTATCACCCGAGAAGGTAACAAGGTCGATACCTTGTTGTAGATAATCTTGAGGCATTGGCTCTGAAGGTAAGCCTAATGCGGCTAAATTAGTCATTGAGCCACTGCCTAAATCGATAGCAGTCGGTAAGTTCATTTCTTTACCAAGTGCGGCAAGTTCATCGCCATGCACTTCGGCGGTAAAGCCTTGAATACAATAGTTGCTAGTATGAACTTTCATTAGCAAACCAGTATTCTCATTAATGGCGTTACGATAATCTTTAAGGTGAGTACGGTTTGTTGTTCCCACTTCTTTGAGTGTACAGCCTGCTTGTGTCATCACATCAGGGATACGAAAAGCACCGCCAATCTCAACTAATTCACCACGAGAAACAACAACCTCTTTATTGGGTGCAACAGTTGCGAGCATCAGTAAAACGGCAGCAGCGTTGTTATTAACGATACAGGCATCTTCTGCCCCCGTTAACTCACATAACAAATCAGCGATAGCACGATCACGGTGTCCTCTTGATGCGCCATCAAGAGAATACTCTAAGGTTGCTGGTGAGCGCATAACTTGGCTAACTGCTTCAATGGCGGATTCTGCCATTAATGCACGCCCTAGATTAGTGTGTAAAACGGTACCTGTTAAATTGAAAACAGGTTTAATCGAGGATTTTCGTTGTAATGTAATGCGATTTTTTAATTCATCCACCCAATGGTTATGCCATTGTGGTAACTCATTTTCTTGACGAATAATGATACGCGCTTCTTCTTGTAACTTTCGTAAATGCTCTGCAATAAATGTCTGACCATAAGAAGCCACTAGGGCTTGAATGTCGGCTTGGTGCAGTAACTTATCAATAGACGGTAGTTGGCTGTAAAGTGAGCGCATATCATTTGTCATGCTAATACCTAATTATTATTCATTTGGGAACAGGAATGGATTAATGCTACTACGAGCAAAGCCTTCTTCTTCCATTTTTGCATCAAGAACAATAGACGCTAAATCGTCAGCGATAGCATCCACATTGGCATCTTTTTCTTGATATAAAATTTTCAGATAGCTTCCACAATCACCACAGCTTTCTGCTTTTACAGGCGCATTTTCGCTGTCTAAAGACCAGTAATTTAATTTACCTGTTAATTCGCAGTTGGTGCATTTAATGCGTACAACATGCCACTGCGTTTCACATAAATTACAGTGTAAATAGCGTAAACCTTGTGTTGTGCCGATTTGTACCATGCTTGCCACAGGCATACTGTTACAAACTGGGCAGAATTGACGATTTTCACCGTATTCTGTTTTAGCCTTACCGGGAATATTCGCCGCTAATTGAGCCCAGTAAAGAGACAAGGCTGCCCAAATAAAGACAGACTTATCTGCTGAGACTTTTGAATATTCATCATTGAGTAACGCAGTTGCCATTTCTTCTAATTCAGTTTCAGAAGCTTTAGAGAGATTTTCTAACGTGATAGTAGCACTTTCAGGCACAACTGGACGTAATTCAGCAATAATCGAGGCTAATAAAGCATGCCAATGTTTACTGCGTTTGAATGTTTTTCTATCTAAAGGCGCTACACCGACTTGCTGTGTAAGGAGTGGGGCAAGATCGACGACTAATGGATTGTCATGAAGTGCTTTTTCTTGAGCCTTGACAATTTCTGCCGCAAATTCAAGGTAATCTGCGAAAGGATTATCTTTTGCTAGTGTTTGAAAACGTTCAGCACGACGTTGATAAAGGTTTTTCAGATTAGGGAATAATACGGGTGGAATAAAACTAATTCCTTTTTCTGATTGCTCTTTACCTAATTGCTCTTTAGGAACGATGCGAATACTCATAACGTTCTATCTTCCTATTATCATAAATTTTATAGTGAATACCCACAGGGTTTGGCTTCAGAATAAATCAAATGCAAACACGAAGCCATGACAGTGGGTAATAATAGCGTGATTTTATTGTTTTTTACGTCTTAAAAACGGGCGTAAATTGAATAAAAAACGGAGGCTAACAAGCCTCCGTTTGTTCAGAAATACACTTTAGGGCATTATTTCTGTGACTGCTTTTCGGCTTCTTTTTTCTCTTCTTCGAGAATTTCACGATACCAACGAGGGTGATGCTTTTTAGCCCAACCACGAGTTACCCAGCCTTCAATCATGCTACGAATTGAACCTTTCACCCAGAACGCCGCATAAGCATGAACAAATACGGTGATTATCAGTAAGATTGCTGATAATGAGTGAACTAATAAGGCGATTCGAATCACTGGGATCGAGAAATATTCTGCAAAATAAGGGCGCCAAATGATAATGCCACTGACAGTCAGTAAGATAAGGCTGATACTTAACATCCAGTAAATACCTTTCTGACCAAGGTTGTAGTGACCAATATCGCCAGCTTCTTCATTTTGCAGTACTTTATGAATATTTTTAGCCCAGACTAAGTCATCTTTATCAATAAAGTTATACTTCAAGTATCTGAAGAACATAAAGAGAAAGAGAATGGCCATTGCACTACCCACAAATGGGTGTAACAGACGCGACAGTTCTGGTGTACCTAAAATATTCATGAACCAGTTCAGAGATGGGAAGAAGAAACCCAATCCGCTGATTGCTGTGAACAGAAAGACAATCACAACGACCCAGTGGTTTATACGCTCTGATGCGGTATGGCGAAGAATTTTATCACCTTTCTTCTTCATCATTTCTGCTCCTCCTTATTCACAGAGGTCTGTGTTTTAGAAGATGCTTCCATCTCTTTGAGCGCTTCTTCTTCATCTTCTTCAGTTGTGCGGTTTGGACCGACACCTAAATAATGGAAAATAGCACCCGCGAAGGTTGCGGCAAAACCAACAGCGGCTAATGGTTTCCAGATACCTTTCCAGAATTTAACGGTTGAGCTAATTTCTGGGTTTTCTGGTAAACCATGATACAGATTTGGTTTGTCAGCATGATGGAGAACATACATGACGTGCGTACCACCCACGCCTTGTGGATCGTAAAGACCCGCGTTGTCGTAACCACGAGTTTGCAGTTCTGCAACTCGCTCACCTGCAAGATTGATCATGGCTTCTTTCGAACCAAAATGAATCGCGCCTGTTGGGCAAGTTTTCACACATGCAGGCTCTTGACCGACTTCTACACGGTCAACACATAACGTACATTTGTAAGCACGGTTATCTTCTTCATTAATGCGAGGCACATTGAAAGGACAACCAGCGATACAATAACCACAACCAATGCAGTGTTCTGATTGGAAATCAACAATACCATTAGCGTATTGAATGATAGCACCTTCTGCTGGGCATGCTTTTAAACAGCCCGGATCAGCACAGTGCATACAACCGTCTTTACGAATCAACCATTCCAGTTTGCCGTTCTCTTCAACTTCAGAGAAGCGCATCACTGTCCATGATTTCGCCGTTAGGTCAGTTGGGTTATCGTAAACACCAACGTTAGTGCCAATTTTATCGCGAATATCGTTCCATTCAGAACAAGCAACCTGACAGGCTTTACAGCCAATACAGGTTGTTACGTCGATAAGTTTTGCCACTTCTTCCTTGTAATCCCGCACCTGTGGCGCGGGAGTAAGGGAATTGGTGGCAGAGCGACGAATAATGTCTTGGGATTGCAGTGACATAATTTATCTCCTTACACCTTTTCCACATTAACAAGGAACGCTTTAAACTCAGGCGTTTGTGTATTCGCATCACCCACGAATGGCGTTAACGTATTCGCAATAAAGCCTTTCACTGCAACACCTTCAAAGCCCCAGTGAATAGGAATACCAATGGTATCCACTTTGCGCCCATCAACATCAAGGGTTCTAATACGTTTAGTGACTACCGCTTTCGCTTTGATATAACCACGTTTTGAGCTGACTTTAACGGTATCGCCTTGAACAATGCCTTTTTCTGCGGCTAAACGCTCACCAATTTCAATAAATTGTTGTGGCTGAATAATCGCATTTAAGCGCGCGTGCTTAGTCCAGAAGTGGAAATGCTCGGTCAGACGATAAGTTGTACCGACATATGGGAAATCTTCTGCTTTACCCATATCTTCCCAGTCATCTTTAAAGATACGCGCAGCTGGGTTTGAAACCACATTCGGGTGCAGTGGGTTAGTACCCAATGGTGTTTCAATTGGCTCATAGTGTTCAGGGAATGGACCTTCTGCCATCTTATCGATAGCAAACAGACGTCCCATACCTTCCGGCTGCATAATAAATGGCCCTACATCAGAACCCGGTGCAGCGTTACTATAGTCAGGTACATCAATACCTGTCCATTTGCTGCCATCCCATTCGATTAATTTACGTTTAGGATCCCAAGGTTGACCTTGTGGGTCTGCCGATGCGCGGTTATAAATAATGCGACGGTTAAGAGGCCATGCCCATGCCCAACCTAATGTGTTACCCAACCCTGATGGATCTGAGTTATCACGGTTAGCCATTTGGTTACCTTTCTCTGTCCAGCTACCTGCGAAGATCCAACAGCCACTTGCTGTTGTACCATCATCACGTAACTGAGCAAACGAGCTAAGCAGTTGACCTTTTTTCAGAATGATATTGCCATCAGCGTCTTTTAAATCGACTAATGCTCTACCATTACTTTCTTGTGCAACTTCTGCGGATGTTGGATTATCAGGATCAAAGTAATCCCAAGTCATATTCAACACCTGTTCTGGCATCGCACCGCCTTCCTCTTTATAGAGTTGGCGTAAACGATGGAAAATACCAGATAAAATCTCAGCATCAGGGATAGCAACACCTGGTGCATCACCGCCTTTCCAGTGCCACTGTAACCAGCGACCAGAGTTAACGATAGAACCGTCTTCTTCTGCGAAACAGGTTGTTGGTAGACGGAAGACTTCGGTCTGAATATCTTCTGTTTTAACGTCGTTCTCTTCACCGTGATTCTGCCAAAAACACGCTGTTTCAGTGTTTAGCGGATCCATAGTGATAAGGAATTTCAGTTTTGATAATGAACGAATAACTTTGTTCTTATTCGGGAATGAGGCAACAGGGTTAAAGCCTTGGCAGATATAGCCATTAACTTCACCTTTATCCATCATCTCGAAATATTGCAGAACATCGTAAGGTTTATCCCACTTAGGTAATAGTGAGAAGCCCCAATCATTATCACGTTGAGCATTATCGCCATAGAATGTCTTCATCATGCTGACGAAGAATTTAGGATAATTGCCCCAGTAGTTAACTTGTCCCGGTACTGTCGCTTTTGGCGTATTTGCAGCTAAGTAGGTTTCTAATGAAGTCTGCTTTTCAGAAGGCAGCGTCATATAGCCTGGTAAGCTTTGAGATAATAGGCCGAGGTCAGTTAAGCCTTGAATATTGGAGTGACCACGTAGTGCGTTAACACCGCCACCAGCCATACCCATATTACCTAACAGTAATTGGATCATTGCCATGGTACGAATGTTTTGAGCACCAACGGTATGTTGAGTCCAGCCTAATGCATACAGGAAAGATGCTGTTTTATCTTTCGCTGCTGTTTCAGCAATATATTCACAGACTTTTAAGAAATCATCTTTTGGTGTACCACAAATCTGAGTAACTACATCAGGCGTGTAGCGACTAACGTGTTGTTTTAACAGATTCCAGACACAACGAGGATGTTGTAATGTGGTGTCGCGTTTTGCGAAACCATTTTCATCCATCTCGTAGTTCCAAGTGGTTTTGTCGTATTTACGTTTTTCAGCGTCATAGCCACTGAATAGACCATCGTCAAAATGATAGTCTTCACGGACAATCAAGCTGGCGTTGGTATAGGCCTCAACGTATTCTTTTTGATATTTCTTATTTTCGAGCAGGTATAAGATAACGCCCGATAAGAACGTAATATCAGTACCAGAACGAATAGGCGTATAGAAATCCGCAACAGCCGCAGTACGGGTGAAGCGAGGATCAATAACAATTAGCTTGGCGTTATTATGGATTTTAGCTTCCATAGCCCAGCGGAATCCCACAGGGTGTGCTTCTGCCGCATTACCGCCCATAACGACGATAAGGTTGGCATTTTTCATATCAACCCAGTGGTTGGTCATCGCACCGCGACCAAATGTTGGAGCAAGACTTGCTACCGTTGGTCCGTGTCAGACACGCGCTTGGTTATCGACAGCCAGCATCCCAAGAGCTCTTGAGAATTTCTGAGTTAAAAACCCAGTTTCATTGCTTGCTGCAGAGGCGCAAAGCATACCCGTTGTTAACCAACGGTTGACTTCAACACCTTCTTTATTGAATTTCTGGAAGTTGGCATCGCGGTCTTTTTTGATTAAGCGCGCAATACGATCAAACGTTTCTTCCCATGAGAGTTTTACCCATTTATCCGAGCCGGGTGCACGGTATTCAGGGTGTTTTAAACGACCTTCACTGTGGATGAAATCCACAAGACCAGCACCTTTAGGGCATAATGCACCGCGGTTTACTGGATGGTCTGAGTCACCTTCAATATGGAATATTGTTTCTTTTGCGTTTTTCGCGCCATCGCCCAGACTATACATTAATAGTCCACAACCGACAGAACAGTACGTACAGGTATTGCGGGTTTCGCGGGCTCTCAGTAATTTATACTGACGTGAGCCTGCTAGCGCAACTGCTGGTGCAAAACCGAGCGCCGCCGCTGTAGTACCTGCCATACCGCCAGCACAGATCTTAAAGAACTGTCTTCTGCTGACCTGCATGGGGTCTCTCCTCATCATACATTGCTTTTACTGACTCTGATTTTCTTCACGAAAATGGAGCTGATTGTTTTTTTATTCCTATTATCCTTAATAGGATCAGGTTCATTGCCTGATAGGTAGTGTAAAATCGTTTTACCCGTATTGTTATTATGTATTAATAAATTTAGGAATTCATCTTATGGATGAAACAAAATCGACAAAATTGTTAACTAAACGTGTGATCATTGGCGTAGATCAAACAATTGTGCAACACAAAGGATCGCTTAGCATACAAGAAGACGATTATATTGCACTCGAAGTTCCTGTTGCATTAGTGTACAACGGAATCTCTCACGTTGTTATGATGGCAAGCCCTAAAAATTTAGAGTTGTTCGCTGTCGGATTTTCTTTATCCGAGGGCATTATAGAGTCTTCTAATGAAATTCGCAGTATTGAAATTGTGGAAAGTTGTAACGGAGGCATTGAAGTTCAAGTTGAATTATCAAGCCGACGCTTTATGGGATTAAAAGAGCGACGCCGCAATATGACAGGACGTACTGGCTGTGGTATTTGTGGAACTGAACAGCTAGAAGAGATTTTCCGACCTATCGCACCGTTACCTTTTACACAAACGTTCTCACTTTCAAATCTTGATAAAGCCTTAGAGCAGATGACAACCGTTCAAGAAATCGGTGAGCTAACGGGTTGTACACATGCTGCTGTTTGGTTGTCGCCAGAAGGTGAAATGCAAGGAGGATGTGAAGATGTCGGGCGTCATGTCGCACTTGATAAGCTTTTAGGTATGAAAGCACAAGAAAAGTGGCATGAAGGCGCGGTATTGGTCTCAAGCCGAGCAAGCTATGAAATGGTACAAAAAGCGGCTATGTGTGGTGCAGAAATTTTATTTGCTGTTTCTGCTGCGACCTCTTTGGCGGTTGACGTTGCTAATAAATATAATGTTACGCTGGTGGGGTTTTGCCGTCGCGGAAGAGCTACGGTCTTTACTCATCCACAACGACTGACTGACTAAATAAAATGAAAAATTTAAAAACAGGTGTAATCTTTTTATGTAACGATTGGCACCTGTTTAATTTTTCTTTTTTATGGCCACAATGCCCCTAACTTGTAATCCCACTCTTTAGGTTTGATGGGGATACGTCCTGCATTTGGGGTAAAGGTCATTTCACTAAAGATAAGCCTATTCTCAGACATTAAAAAATCAACTCGACAATAATTAAAGTCATTTGCCATTTTAGCGGCTAATTGCAACATATTTTTAAATTGAATTGGTTTTTCAACAAGTTCTGGTGTGTTGGGATCTTCTAATGTGATGGGTTGTAACTGCCAATTTGTATCATATACATTTATATACTCATTCCCTTTGGTATCAGAAAGATCAATTTCAGCATAATGAGGCTGACCATTAAAACAGTGAAGACGACAAGTCGTTGGTATCATTGGATTTTGTGTGTCAAATAAATCAATATATTCTTCACAGATGATTTGAGCTTTGATATTTTTATAATGCCATTCACGCGTGACGGGATAGAGATTACGTTTTAAATGAAATTGAAGCTTTTTCTTTGCTTTTTCAAAATCAAACGTTGCTTTATCAAGGCAGATAATTGTACTACCACTATCATGATTACATTTGAGTACAAAACGTGAAGGAAGTTGAGTGATATCGATTTCATCAGGATGAGAATAGGTGTTAATGATAGGAACCAGATAGTGTGGGCCAATCTTTTCTATTACATAATCTCTGACTTTGATTTTATCTGCTAAGCGCGTATAAATTGGGTTTCTATCGAATAACATACGTGCATTGATTTTTTCATTAAGTGACGTTGGTTTTTTAAAGTTTGGTTGATAGCCTAAGTTACGAATAAACTTATTCTTTAAATACACTCGATCAGGTAATGCGATAGTTCGAAACTGTTTGAAGTAGTATTCTATGATTTTCATAAGCTAATGATTATTTTAAATAGATAAGTGAAATAAAAACTAATTTTTCTGTGAGTTAAACTTCTATCTAAAGAAATAATTAAATTAAATAGAAATTAAGAGAATAATGTCAGTTATTGATATGCTTATATTTTTTATTTATATAAAAATAGAAAGTATTAACGTGGGTTAATATTCAAAATACTTATTTTAATAAAAGGAAAAATGACGACATTAAGAGAGAGTTAATAAAAAGGAATATTGATTAAGAATATATTAATTTGATGACCATTTAGTTATATGAATTGGTTTATCCCAATTATTAAAGCGTAATCCTTTGCCGATTCTATTTCCGTGAGCATCTAATATCTCATAGTACTCTTCAACGATTTGGCTACGACCACGTTGCCATTCATTGGTTGTTGCAAAAGGATCAATTAAATAGATATCACCGACAACAGTATATAACTCACCTAAATAGCGAACTTTTTTTGTACTACTATTTGAATAGTGAGAAAACATAATTTGGTAGGTTTTATAGTGTTCAGGCTGACCATAAGGGCCATATTTCATTGCAATATAACGGATACCTTGAGGATCAGAATGGCTTGCACCACCTGGAACAGGCATATCTGGCGTGATATTAAAAAGAGTATATCGAGAGGTTGCGGTCGGTTGTCTTAATGCTTGTCGATAACTTTGCGTATCAAGCCTAGAAGATCCCCATGTTCTATCCACCAGTCCATCTCCTGAATAACAAGAGAACGATAATCCTAATAATGAAAGAATTATAAATAGGGACTTAGCAGACATAAATACTCCTTGATTGCCATTATGATGCCAAAAAATAAGGTATTTGTTCCGTGAAACAGAGATGTATAACCCTGTTATTTCTAGCTGTTATCTTATTTCATTCCAAAAGGTTATCAAAAGTAAAGAATAAGTGCTTATCAATGCATTTTTTGGTTATTAATTTTATTTATTTATTTTATGTTAGAATAATAATAAAGGAAAATAATGTAGGATTAATGATTAATCATGGATACACGTTTATTGAACGCATTTGTTGTTTTAGCGGAAACAGAACATTTTGGTGAAGCCTCATTAAAGCTTTGTATTAGCCAGCCGGCACTCACTAAACAAATAAAAATGCTGGAATCTCAATTAGGTATCACTCTTTTTCAACGTGGACGTCATGGTGCAAAATTAACGCCTGAAGGTCAGTATTTACTGAATCAATCTCAATCAGTTTTGAGAGAAGCTCGAGTTCTAGAAAAACAGGCTCGTCAATTAAGTGAACCCCAAAAAGCAGAACTTTATGCAGGATTGGGTTTATCCTCATTAAATTTTATTACACCAGTATTGGCAAAATTTAATCACGCTCACCCTGATATTACCGTCCATATTGATGATATGCCTTCTAACAAAATGGAAGATAAGTTGCTTTTAGGTGAGCTTGATCTTGCATTTTCACGCTTACCCGTTACAGCGCCATTAAAAGGTATTTCATTAGTACAAGAGCGATTGATGTTAGCAATCCCCACGCAAACTATTCGGGTGTTAGAGGTTGATGATGATCCATTACACTACTTTAATACGCTTGGGCTTATTCAGTTGGTGCCTGAAAAAGGAAAAAAACTGCATCAACAAATCGATGATTTTTTGCAGCATCATCAAATCAAACCCCGTGTATTACAGCAATCGCAAGATATTCAAACGCAGTTAGCGTTAGTTGCTGCTGGATTAGGAATGGCATTGGTGCCTAAAAATGCAGAACTTATTTGTGACAAGCAAAAAGTCACTTTATTGCCGCTATCGGGTTTGTATACACAATGGAAAATAGGTGTTATTTGGAATAATAATATTCAGAATAAAGATCGTGATATTTTTATAAAAATAATTTCTGAGGAAATAAATAAAATATAATGAATAAAAAAAGGTTTTAATTTTAATTATGATTATATTTTCAATATATAACTTATAATAAAGCTAAGATACCTAATAAATATTAATTAGTTTTAAAAGAAATAAAGATAAATAATTGCGAGTTTGTTCACAAAAATAAACATGGAATATTTGTTGTTTTTTTATGTGTTTAAATAAAAAATTAAGTTAAATCATTTAATTAATTTAATTCTCCTCATATAAGTAGGGTTAATTAAAATCTTTTTAATTAAAATGTGTTATTTACAATAAAAGCGATTTATTTAATATTACCTACGCCAGAAACAGCAAGCTTTATATTCGAAAGTGAAGCTGTAAAGATAAAATATGAATATCTCTGTAAGTGGCTACTTGTTATTTATAATAAGTAGCCACACCCTCAAACAAATAATATGGAAATTATTATGAAGAAACTGAATAAATTAATGGGTGCACTGTTTATATTAATGGGCACTCATGCTGTACAAGCAGAAATCCATTCTAATCAAAGCGGATCATTAAACACCATGAGTGTAGGTGCGACGGATGCAATACAGTATGGTCCTCATAAAACAGTGGCTGGAGAACCCGGTGTTGGTATTAGTGGTATAGGGGGAGGTAAAAAAATTGGTTTTGCTTCTTTAGCGAGAGGTGTTGCTGATGGTAATAGTGTTCATACTATTCAAACTAATAATACTCATAGAGATATGGGCGTTTTTCATTTTGCTAAAATCACGGATGCTAATGTCTATTTTGGTGACTGGGCAAAAACAACATCAGCAACGGATGCGACACATCAAACCTATTATGTCGGTAAAGATGTGACAACCACATTACCGACAGATAGTGCGACTTATACGGTAACAGGTATGAGTCAATACACTGGTAGTAACCTACTTTCAGGTACGTTTGATGTTGATTTTTCACAAAAGAAAATCGAAGGTTCATTAGCGAATAGCCAACGCACAGTTGAGTTAGAAGGTGGAAATCTTTATACCGCAAATAACCAAGTAACGTTTTCTGCAGATGCGAAAGAAGGCACAACATCAGGGGTTGTTGAAGGTGCTTTCTTTGGTGAAAGCGCAGAAGTGTTAGCGGGTATTGTGGTGTTTAGTTCGGATCACACAAAAGATATCGGTTTTGGTGGTACGAAAAATAGCAGTGAAAGTGAAGAAACAACAGCAAGCACGGATGCTTCTTAATTTTTTCAAAAATAATATTATAAATTTGTTTGGTAATACAATCGGTTAATTCTTTTAAAAGTGGTATTAGTGGTCATTAAGCTAAATGTTAGCAACAGATAATCTGGTATAGGGTTATCTGTTTTTTTTTATCAAAAATAAACCAATCTTAAGGGATAGGTCGGTTTTTATTATAAGGATATACCATGAATTATTATCGACTTTTAATAAGACGGTTATTGGCTTTACTACTCATTTTATTATCATTGAATAGTATGGCGATAGAAAATAATGATAAATTATTGCGTGAGCAATTTAATAAAAGAAGTGTCGCGGAAATTGGTCAGCAACTTTATCACTATTTGTAACAACAGCAGTGGCAGAAAGCAGAAAAATTACTGCTTTATTATCAACAGCTGCCTCAATATGAAGTCTTACTTGTCAATTATGCAAAGGCGTTACTGGCACAAAACAGAGGCGATTTTTTAAATGCTGAATTTTATTATCAGCAGCAACTTAAACAAAAAGCCGATTTTATCCCAGCTCAAACAGGGTTAATTCAGCTTTATTTTCATTTGCGAGAATATAAAAAAGCACAAGTACAACTTAATCAACTGAGCAATGTGGTTGATTTACCTAAAGATATTATCCACTCTATTGAGTTTTATAGGGTTAAGTTAGCCTCTTATTTTCAAGGCCAACGTTTCTATCAACTTAGCTTCTTTTATGATGATAATATTAACCATGCTCCTGATTTACCTGAGCAAATCGTCTCTCAATCTACTCAAAGAAAAATAACACTAAGAGGTGCTAAACCCATTGCATCAACAGGCCTTACTCATTATTTTTCTTTTTATCAACCTGTTATCATTTATTCTTACCATACTTTTTCTTCTTATAATTATGTACGATATATAGATTATCACTCTCATCGTAGCGCTAATTTTTTTGCATTATATACACAACTGGGTTATCGCTATCAAAAACCTCAATATCAATGGTTAATGACACCTTATTACGAAATAAAAAAATCACAAACTCAATATGAATATCAAGCATGGGGAAATGAAACACAATTTTTTTATTTTATTAATAAAAAGCAAACTATTAATTTAGCTTTTGATTATAAAATAAAGAAATATCAAATAGCGTTAAATAATTTAAATAGTCAGCGACTTAGTTATAGTGCTAATCATAACTATTATTTAAATAATAGAGTGCATTTAGTTAATCAATTAAATTATCAATCAGGTCGTAAAAAAAACACTTTATTAAATTATCAGCTGTATGGTATAAAAACAGGCGTTTATTATCCATTGTTAGAAAATTGGCAAGTATCTCTTTTTTTACAATATCAATTTAAACACTTTAATAATTATAATCCTTTATTAAAAAAGAGAAGAAAAGACAATAGCTTTGTTTTTACAACTAATATTAAAAATAAATCACCCTTTATTTTAGGGTTTTACCCCGCAATAGAATTACGTTATACCCGAAGATTAAGCAATGTGGATTGGTTATATCAGTATCAGCAACATGAAGTGTTATTTAAATTAGAAAAACAATTTTAATTAAATAAGTTACTTCCTTTATCAATTGAATAGGTAAAACAATGCATATAATGCTTTTTAGAAAGCGGAAAATTGTTTCAATCTTCGTTTCTCTCTCGCTATTTTCCCCTTGCTTTTATCTGCAAGCCAAAGAAGATAAAACCGATCTTGGTCATATTCAAATTTCAGATAATAAAGAAAAAGATAAACAAGGGTATGCTCAAGTGTATGAAAAAGATGTCTCTAATGTTTATTTAGGCAAAGAACTATTAGAGCGTTATCAAGGGGTATCACCAGCGGACTTACTAAAAAGTGCAATTGGGGTTTATAGTGGTGAAGCGCGTAATGGTGGGGCGCTTGACCCGAATATTCGCGGTATTCAAGGGCAAGGGCGAATTCCTGTTACTGTTGATGGGACAGAGCAAGCGATTACTGTTTATCGTGGGTATAGTGGTGCTTCTAATCGTAACTATATTGATTCTAATCTGATTAGTAGTATCTATATTGAAAAAGGTCCTTCATTAACCCCAGATATGAAAACAGGTATTGGTGGTGGTATTGCAATAAAAACCCTAGATATCCGTGATATTGTGCCTGTAGGTGACTCTTTTGGTATTAATTTTAAAGGGGATATGAGTAATAACGCTACACGGTATAAAGAAGTCTATTTAGATATGCTAGGAGATTACCGAAGTTATTCTCACTTCTATCATGAGGGAATAAAAATAATTGATCCTGCCTTAGAAATAACACCTCAAAAGAATAAAGCTTTGAGTTTTCATGATCATTCATTTCGTCTAGGTGTTGGGTTTGAAAAAGAAAAATTTAATTTATTATTTGCTTATGCACTACGAGAAAAAGGAAATTATTTAGCAGGAAAAAGAAATACAAAAGCCTATCTCGAAACCGATGATATGAAATCAATTCATTCTAATGATTATAAAGCAAGGTTAACACCTTATGTTCCTTTTATTGCCCATATTTATAGCCCCGGTAATGAAGTCCCTAATACATCTAGTCGTAATCGTTCCTTTTTAGTTAAAGGAGCATTATTCCCTGAATCAGCGCATCGTTTTTCCATTAATTACCGATACACTGACTTACTGTTTGGCGATATTATGCCATTACGATTAGAGTGGGCTCGTTACGAAAAAAATTTAGTAACTCAATGGCCATTAGCAACGATTAATCAACAGGCGGGAATATTAACTTATCAGTGGAAGCCAGAAGATAAGAAAGCGGATTTACTGTTACGGTTATGGGGTAATTTAACGTCTGGGCATACCAATACTCGTGGTGGTGAACCAAGAAGGCCTGTGCAGATTGATTATGACAAACGATTTTTTAATACATCACAATGGGATTTAAAAACAAATACTCACTTTATTGATACGGCTTCTCTTTACCAAGAAAATAATCGTTATGGTATTGATTTATCTTCGATATTTAAATTATCACCTCAATTTTCCATTTCATTTTCAAGTAACTATCAATTTGAAAAGTTAGATAGCGATGAAATTGAATTACCAGATAGATTTGATTTTGTTACCGCTGGGCGTGGTGGGCAACGCCATGAAATTAATTTAGCCCTTTCCACAGATTGGAAACCGCTTTCTTGGTTGGTCATTACTGCTGGCGGCAAATATCACTATTATCATTTAACAGATACTTTTTTAAATAATAAGCGGAAAAATAAAGTAAAGGGTTATGAGAAATCTCCCTCAATAAGAGGCTTTATTCTTCCTTATCGACGTACATTAACTGCGGAGGAGTATTTATTATATAGAGCACTTCACCAGATTGATGTGGAGACGTTACCTGAAGAGCTTAAAAATTATCGACGTTATCCAGAAATAGACAAAAAAATGCGTGAGTTTTTACAATCTAAATTTGTTTATCCTGAATATGAAAAATTATCACCTGAAATAAAAGAAAAGATTATTAATAGTAATGAAGTTAAAAGAATTCAGATTGATATGATGCAAGAAGATTTTCTTCGTGATGAACAAGGAAATCTCAATATACAATCTTCTCAAGAACGTCCTATGCTCACGGAATATACCGTCATACTTTATGACAAAAATGGCGAATTATCCAAAAGCAACAATATGTTCTTAAATGGTCATCTTAATACTAATGAAAAAGTGCCCGATCCAATTACAGGTAAACGAGTTAATAAATATGAAATGGGTGTGACAAATCCAATCCCTATTTATCTTGATGATGATAAAGATAAATTTGCACCTGAGCCTAGCTATCAACATGGGGCATTTTCACCTCTAGTTTCTGCGACGGTGTATGCCAACGAGATATTACGTTTTTATGGACGCTATACTGAGCAACTGCGTTTACCTAATTTATTTGAAGATACTAGCGGGTTTTCAGGCTCTAAAGCTCGTTATTACGGTTTTAAATTAAAACCAGAACGCGCCAAAAGTACAGAGTTTGGGGTCGTGTTTGATTTTACCGATTGGCTTAATATAGAGCGCCATGCTGACGTTAAAATTAATTATTTTTATACCAATATTGAAAATGTGTTTGATAGAGATGCGAATTGGCAAATTAGGCAATTTGAAAAGCAAAAATTAGAAGGGTTAGAAGTTCAAGCACGTTTTGATAACGGTTTTATCTTTATGGATACCGCTCTTGTTTATAGTCATAAAAATAAGGTATGCGATAAAAATGCTTTTAGTAACTATGATCCCTTTGGTTTCTTGGGTATTAAAGAGTGTATGACAGGGGGGTATCCCGGTGGTTTTTTACGTACCTCTATTCAGCCTAAATATTCAGTTAATTTACATTTAGGGACTCGTTGGTTAGATAATAAATTAGAAATAGGTAGCCGTTGGCTCTATTCATCAGAAGTAGAAAATAAAGATGAAAAATGGCTAAAAGAAAAATTACCAAGAGAAATGTATGGCAGAAATAATAACCCGATGCGTTGGGCAAAAGTTTTTACCGTTGATGCCTATATTAACTATCAATATAGCCCTAATTTATCTTTTGAAATAACGGGCAGTAATTTATTAAACGAATATTACATTGATCCATTAACGCGATCAGGTATGCCTGCACCGGGAAGAACGTTCCGATTAGGTGTGACTGCACAATTTTAATTAAAAGAGAGTAAGGAGCTTTTATTTATGTTGGCACTTTCTGTCAGGCATCCGTTTAATATTTATTATTGGCTAATAGGGATATCGTTAGTTTATATCGCCATATTAAGTTGGGTGTTACGTTCACTTTCTATGACAGAAAGTGCGCACCATATTCATCAGCAACAAGAAAATACATTATCTGTCTATCAAGTGGTATTTTCACCACCTCAACAATCGACAGTCGTGCCGGAGCCTTTAGTGGAAACGGAACCTCAAGAAACGCCCATTGTTTTACCCAGTGCAGAAAAAGGAGAGTTTGTTGAAGCTCCAAAGAAAATACCTGAAAAACCCAAAGAAAAACCTATACCCATAAAACCAATCACACCAGTGAAAAAGCCTGTGGTACAAAAAAAAGTAGAGCCAATAAAACAGCGTGATTTAGAAAACCAAATAGCACAAACGACATCTGAATCATCGGCAGAAAGCTTAACGCAACATACTGCAAGCTCGTTAGCAGGAAGAAGTCACGCATTAAGCGAGAAAGGAATAGGGCAAGGTGAATCTGACAATCACTATATTAGTTCACTGCGTCGAGAAATAGAGCGCCATAAACGTTATCCCTCACAAGCGCGTCGCATGCAACATGAAGGTCAGGTAGTGGTGAGTTTTTCACTAACATCAGAAGGTGCGGTTTCAAGGGTTGAGATAGAAAGTACTTCAGGTATTTCTTCTCTTGATAATGCGGCCATTGCGGCGGTTAAACGCGTAAAACCCATTGGCCCTAAACCCGAAGGCCTATTGAACCCTTTAATTGTTGCATTAGATTTTCAATTAAATTAATGAGCTAACGAAAACACCTAAGCGTGATTTTGACTTAGGTGTTTTTATTAGAATTGATGGCTAAAACAGCACAGTAATATCCGCTAATACCGTATCAGGTTTAGAAAAGTGTAAATAAAAATAAAGATTGGATTCGTTTTCACGTATGAATAAATAGTCTAATTCAAGCTGATAAGTACGAAAATAGGCTTTGTTATTTGTTACTGGATGATTAAGTAGAGGCGTTATTTTATAAACGACATTGTCCTGATTTAGGCCAAGCGAAAATGTATTTGAAGCAATTAAGGTACCGTTAATGGCATTACCTGTTCTCACTGAAACTGAAAGTGACTGTTCACTTTCAGCTGCACACTGTAATAACACCTTCATTTTTTGTGAATTATCTGTTTTTCCAATAGTTTCTTCTGAAGGCAAGCAAAAATAGGCTTCTTGATTTAACAAAATACAATTTTTACCTACCAGCATATCACTATACCCATACTGAGCTTTACTTAGTTGCGTATCAAACCCATGATTTAAATCCAGTTCGTAACTTTTTTGTGGTATTGGTAAGTGGTTTTTAGTTTCTAGCGTAAGAGATGCATAACCGTCATAAAAACGGAATATAGGTGCCGATTCTGTTAGCCAAGCACCAGAATCATCATGGCATTGTTTGCCATTATGTCGGCTTAAATAAAGGTTTACGCCATTAAAACAGTAACCAGGAATATTGAGATAAGACTTGTTCTCGCGACCGCCTTGACCAATGGTAAAACTATTATTGTTTACGTCATCAAGTACCATATAGTGTAATGCGCCCCAAGGGGTGTCAGAAATATAACGTACAGAAGGTAAAATTTGATTGGGTGATAAATATGACTTACTGCTATCTGGCGTAAAAAAGGTTTCTGTTTTTAATACATCACGGCTATCACCGGTTACACCATAACAGCCTTCATATTGAGAACTATCTGCTATTTTTTCAATACTTAAGTAGTTGTGTTTAATACGAATAACGGCATCAATATGAGAATAGGTTTCGATACTCTGTAACATTGATGTTCGGTGTAATATATCTTTGCCTATATCAAAATAAGCTTTGTAATAGCTGATTTTAGGATCATGGCTATAATCGTTTCCATATAGCTCTAAGCTATTCCAACGAGAAAAAGGAGTGTTAAATTCGATTTCAAAACTCTTTTTTATCCAAGTCTGATAAAAAGATAATCCTGATATATAAATACCAGATAAAAAGGTATTACTTTTATTGTAATCATCTTTAAATACACCAGAGGTTTGCTGATAAATTGTAGTGTGAATAGCACTATTAAATTTATCTATACTTTCTCTTAATGTTTTTAGATTGCTTTTAAAGTAATTATCACTTAACTCGAGTTTATCTTTATTGGTGAGAATATCGTAGTGTGCCGCAACAAAAAGGGCGCAACAGTGACAATAAAAAGGTAAGCCTGCTGATTGCGCTAAATTTAATACTAAGGGTTGTTGAGAAACAATAGTAGTAATGACATCATCAAAACGGTTGAGTACTTGTTCCCGTAAATCTTGTTTTTGTTGAGCCGAATAACGCATTGTGGGATCAAGATAACGAGCAAGTGAATCAGAAAATAACTGATAAACGTCAGATATTCCCTCTGTGGTAAGTTTGATTATCTTAACGTTATTATCAGCGATTTTAGCGTCAATAATACGAGAGACATGTTCGATAATTTGATTAGCTAACGAACTATCTTTCATATTTTTATTCATCAAACCAAAGAGCGCAGAGGTGATTTTTGATAATGCACCACCGACAACAGGGATTAAGCCAATAATATGCCCGATGACGGTTTGCCCTACAATCATGGGGGCATTTAAAGGATCTTGCTCATTGAATTTATCTACAATGGTGGGTAAGACATTACTGTTGCGGTTAATCATATCCAACATACCTTCTTGGAGTTCTTGGTAGTCGATACAGATTAATGGCTGTGTTGCGGGTAGTGATGAAGGACTAATGGCGACTTTTAATGGGTTTAAATACATAACAAACGCTCCTTGTTTAAAATTAGTTCCATTGTTCGATTAATTGAGGTTGTCCTGATAGTCCGTTATAAACAGCAATAGAGAGTTGTGAGCCATTAACTCCAACAGATAAGTAATCCCCTTTAAATAAAGCGCCACTGTTATAAACGGGAACATCACCAAATATTTCACTACCACCATAACGGTTATCTTGCCCAACATAATGCGTATGGCCGACGAACACCGCTTTCACGCCATAATGCTCAAGCATATATTTAAAGAATGAGAGTTCTTCTTGTGAGGAGTTTTCAGGAAAATGTTGGTGACCATCATGAAAGTTTAAAATAATAGTTTTATTGCGATTCCGTGCTTGGATTAAATCTTTTTCTAACCAATCAATAGAGTCTGTCACATTAATGGTCGATGCTGCCCAGTGGTCGAGTACGACATGATAAGTGGGATAATTTTGTAATTGGACAAAATGAATATCGCCATATTCCCACGAATACGCTTTACTGCCTGAATATTCGCTACTGTCATATCTAAAATTACCTGAAGTCGAATAACCACGGTATTCTTCAATACGATAATGCATATCAAATACCATGCCTCGCGCACAAGCATTCATACTTAAATCAGAATTACTGGGTTCAGAGCAATCACCCACGTTATTTTGATAATCGTGATTACCAAGACCAACATAAGTAATAAACCCTAAGGGGGAAGGGGCAAAAAAAGAGCGAAAACTTTCACGTTGATAACGGCGACCAAACTCTGTCAAATCACCATTAATAATGCCAAAAACAAAAGATTTTTCATGGTGTAATAATTGAATACTATCCCTTACTTTTTTTATCGTTGATTCCCAACGAGATTGATCATCATTAGGATCATTATTATCTAAGTCTAGCCTCCAAGGCTGAGGATCTGACATCACGATAATATTGTAGTTTGTTGATTGTGTTGCACTCATAATTAATTTCCTTTTAAATGTGTCTTTCTCCCTTTATTTTTTGACGGAAATTTAAAATAAGCACAATATTAAATATTGTTAGTTAATTATAATTTTAATAACAAATGTCTTTATTTTTATCATTTTAAATGACCAATATATGATTTTTTAAATATAAATTATCTTCTAATTAAATTAATTTAAAATATCAATATTAGCGCTTATGGATATACCTTAGATTGATTTTAGATAATGTCTTTTGAGGAGATAAAAAAGCGGCTTTAGCATGACTAAACACCGCTTTTAGATTTGCGTTAGCATAAATAAATTACGCTGTTTTCGGCCATTTATTGGCAACCCAAAGCCCACTCATTTTCATCGAATAACCAAATAAAACACCAACGATTAATGAAGGGATAGTTTGAGCTAAATCCCCTTGTGCTGCAAATATTGTACATGCCCCAATAAATGTACCGGGGATATAAGCAAGTAATGCACTTTTAGCTTGAATACACATCACAAAGGCAATAACACCTGTTACTGCATACCCAAAAATAGATATATCACTAAAGACTTGGCTACCATAAATAATCGCCAATGCCCAAATTACGCCACTCATAATGGTAGCCATAGTAACGGCTAATCCTTTAATACCCTCTTTAGGATAAGCAAAATAGGCGGTACAACCTAAAAAGCCAGCCCAGCTTAATAAGTCAAATTGATTAGCAACAAATGCCCAAATGGCAGAAAGAATGCCTGTTGTCAGTGCAGTAAAGTAAAGCGTTCTCACGATAGACTCTTAAATAAAAGGGGGATATTTACCCAGTTAACTAAAAACGAAGTTTAGCATTATCATTAGTTGATTTACTATATTTAGATCATTAAAAAGCATAATTAAGATGCGTATTTATGCGATATTTAAAATCTATTTATATTAGAAAAAATAAAGAAGATAAAGTAAACGTTTGCGTTGTTGATACACTAAAAAAAGTGTGAGAATAAATATTTTTTAGTTAGCTTAATAGTATTTATTAATATTCAAGTAACTATTATTTTTCAATAATATGAATATACAGTGTTCGAAGAGTGGAGGGTGAGTTGTTTTCTATTTCGATTAAGGTGAAACCATGATATTTATAAAGTTGAAGTAGCCTTTCATTATTTTCACATTCTAATATGATAATTCTACCACCAATAAGTTTTTGAGCTTCTGATAATACAGCATAAATTTCTTGTAAGATAAGTGCTAACGAAATAGGGTTATCAACTATTAATGTATTTTTTCCTATCTGCCCAATAAGAAAAGCTTTAACTTTTTCTGCAGTTCTAGAAATACCATCAAGTTGCTGTCTCTTTGTTTTACTTATTTTAACGTTATCAAGTATAAGCTCTTTAAAGGATAGAGAAAAATAAGCAAGAATTTCACCACTATCATTTAAAATCAAATAAGTTCTCGCATTATTGGTTTTCTCAAATCTAATTGCTTTAGTTGGAGAGATTAAAAACTTTTCAACATCGCTATTTAATTTATTAGAAAAACTGCGTAAAAGCTTAATTGTTGCTTCTTCACCAAACTCTTTTAGCAGTTCTCTAAGTTGGACAATCGTTGTTTTAATAGCGCAATCCCTTGTTTATTTTCTGCTTTGTAATTCCGTTTAACTATTTTTACATGGCGTGGGTAGCTTAAATCATGTTGGATAAAATCAATAGATTGCTTATCTTTAACAATAAAGCTTTTACTAAAAGAAGTAGTAGCCATAGGTATCTCCTATCGGTTTTCCTGTTTGAAAATATAGCAATATAGAGGGGTAGAAACAACTATTTTTGTTTAAAAAACGAACTACGAAAATAAATAAGAATATCACTTAGTTGTTTTTAAAGAGCCTATAGCGTGTGGTTAATTTTCTATTTACACGCCATAGGTAGTGGAAATGAGGCTTTACTTCCCAATACAGAAACTAGAGAAAATACGGCCTAATAAGTCATCAGAGGTAAATTCACCGGTGATTTCACTTAACGCTTGTTGAGCTAGTCTTAACTCTTCTGCCAATAATTCACCTGATTTTGCATAAACCAATTGTTCATGACCTTGCTGTAAGTGCTCTGCTGCGGTATTTAAGGCTTGTAAGTGGCGACGACGCGCTAAGAAACCACCTTCAGTATTACTATTAAAACCCATAGCTTCTTTTAGGTGATCGCGCAGCAATTCAATACCCATTCCATCGCGTGCGGATAAGCGGATCATCGGGTAATTACCTTGAGCCGTGATCTCAACATTCTCACCCGTTAAGTCTGATTTATTACGAATAACAGTAACAGGCAAGGTATTTGGTAAACGAGCCATAAATTCAGGCCAGATATCTTCAGGGGTTGTTGCATCAGTTGTGGTGCTATCAACCATAAATAACACTCTGTCTGCTTGCTCAATCTCTTTCCAAGCACGCTCAATACCAATACGTTCAACTTCATCACTGGCTTCACGTAAACCCGCTGTATCGATAATATGCAAAGGCATACCATCGATATGAATATGTTCACGCAATACATCACGCGTTGTACCAGCAATATCCGTAACAATCGCCGCGTCTCTGCCTGCTAATGCATTCAATAAGCTTGATTTACCCGCATTAGGGCGACCCGCGATAACTACTTTCATCCCTTCACGCAGTAAGCTACCTTGGCGTGCTTGAGCCCGAACATCATCTAATTCTGCAATAACAGCGTTAAGTTTTCCTTCAATGATACCGTCAGAAAGAAAATCAATTTCTTCATCAGGGAAATCAATGGCCGCTTCAACATAGATGCGTAAGTGAGTTAATGACTCTACCATCTCGTTAATATGAGAGGAGAATGCACCTTGTAATGAATTAATCGCTGAACGTGCCGCTTGTTCTGAGCTGGCATCTATTAAGTCAGCAATGGCTTCGGCTTGTGCTAAGTCGAGTTTGTCGTTTAAGAATGCGCGTTCAGAAAATTCACCAGGATTGGCAATCCGCACACCAGGAATTTGTAAGATACGTTTTAGTAATAAATCCAGAATAACGGGGCCGCCATGACCTTGTAGTTCTAGAACATCTTCGCCTGTAAATGAGTGCGGATTTGGGAAGAAAAGAGCGATACCCTGATCAAGCACGGAGTTATCATCATTGCGAAATGGCAGATAATCGGCATAACGAGGTTTAGGTAATTTACCTAAGACAGTTTGTGCCACAAGTGCTGCTTTAGGGCCAGAAACGCGTAGGATACCAACACCGCCTCTTCCCGGAGGTGTGGCCTGAGCGACGATAGTATCAGTGCTATGCATGGTGTACTCGCTTAATCAGAATAATCATATCAATATAAAAAACAGAAGGCGGTCATTGTAGACCGCCTTCGCTATTTTATGTCACTTTCCTTTGAATGTAACCAAGGAAGAGGTTTTTCCTCATGTGACCTTATTTTTTGTCTCTGCTGTGTAAGCCACGTTTTTCCAGACCGCGGTAAATTAACTGCTGCTGGATAATGGTCACTAAGTTACTGACGATATAGTACAGAACCAGACCTGATGGGAACCACAGGAAGAATACAGTAAACACAACCGGCATAAAGGTCATGATTTTTTGTTGCATCGGATCAGTCACTGCTGTAGGAGACAGTTTCTGAATGATGAACATTGTCACACCCATTAATAATGGCAGGATGTAGTACGGATCTTGCGCAGATAAGTCTTGGATCCATAACATAAATGGCGCATGACGTAATTCAACAGAACCCATCAGCATGTAATACAACGCAAGGAAGATTGGCATCTGGATAATTAGTGGTAAACAACCACCCAGAGGATTCACTTTCTCTTGTTTGTATAACGCCATCATTTCTTGGCTCATACGTTGTTTGTCATCACCAATACGTTCACGCAGTGCAGCCAGTTTTGGTTGCAGTAAACGCATTTTCGCCATGGAGGTGTACTGCGCTTTAGTCAGCGGGTACATGATACCACGAACGATAAAGGTGATCATGATGATGGAGAAGCCCCAGTTACCGATAAAGCTGTGAAGGAATTTCAGCAGTTTAAACAGTGGCTGAGAGATAAACCATAACCAACCGTAGTCTACAGATAGGTCTAAATGTGGCGCAATGGCTGACATTTCTGATTGAATTTCAGGACCGACCCATAATGTTGAGCTGATATCAGCACTGCTATTTGGTGCAATTGTCACTGGTGCTGATTTATAACCAATCAGAGCAATAGATTTGTTTTCTAAAGTGATTGAGTAGAAGCTATTGTTCTGACTCTCTTTAGAAGGAACCCATGCTGTTGCAAAGTATTGTTGTAACATTGCAACCCAACCATTGTTGGTGGTTATAGATAAGTTTTTATCTTCGATATCACCAAAGCTGTATTTTTTATAGTTGGTTTCATCTGATGAGTATGCCGCACCACGATAAGTGTGTAGCGCAAAGTTGCTGCTACCTGTATCACGGCTTTCTGGCAATTTAACAGATTGTTTTAACTGACCGTAAAAGTTCATGGTCAATGTTTTATCTGTTGTATTCTCAATTTTGTAATCAATACCGATATCGTACTGACCTTTCTTCAGAATGAAGGTTTTGACGAATTTTACGCCTTCTTCATTTACGAAAGTCATAGGTACGCGTAATTCATCTTGATTTTCACCAAGTACGAATTCGTTTTTATCAGCACTATAAACTGGGCGAGATTTCTGATCTGGACCATCTGGGCCGATTAAGCCACTTTGAGCCTGATACAGGAATTGTGGTGTAGTTTCCAGTAAACGGAAAGGTGTTGTCGAATTAAGCTCGGCGGGATAGGCTAACAAATCAGCCTCATCGATAGTACCGCCCTGAGTATTGATGCGAAGATCAAGTACGTCAGTTTTTACGGTAATCAATTTTGCCTGCTCATTGCTGTTACCAGTTACAGCAAGACTATCACTGCTTGGCACGTCCGCTTGTTGCGAGACCTGTGCGGTAGTGGTGGTGTTTTGTGAAACTTTATCACCCTCCCACTGCTGCCAGATCAGGAAAGAAACGAACAGCAAAGCGATGAATAGAAGATTGCGTTGCGAATCCATCGTTAATTTTCTCTGTTATCGTCGTTTTTTCTAGGTGGGACAGGATCATCACCACCTTCGTGTAAAGGGTGGCATTTTAATATGCGTTTCACTGTTAACCAACTACCTTTTATCATTCCAAACCTGCGCAATGCCTCAATTCCGTAATGAGAGCACGTAGGATTAAAACGACAACGAGGCCCCAACAGAGGACTAATCCCCAGTTGATAGCCCCTAATCAGCAAGATCAGGACTTTTGAGCCAAGCGACAATGACGACGCCATAATTTACCCAACACTTCCGTCAATTGATGGTTATCAAGTTCAGCAACCCCTTTTCTTACTAATAGCACAAAATCCATCGGCGGTAATTCATGCTGATGTAAACGAAAGTATTCACGGGCTAATCGTTTAATACGATTGCGCTCATGAGCACGTTTAACGTTTTTCTTTGCGATTGTTAGACCGATGCGGGGATGCCCCAGCTCATTCTGGCGACCCAAAATAGTAACTTCTGGAGAACTCGCACGTTGTGGCTGCTGGAAAACAAAATTGAAATGCTTGGGAGTTAACAAACGTAACTCCCTTGGAAAAGCGAGCTTAACCACGGAATGGTTAGCTTTTATTATTTCGAAGAAACGGTCAGACGAGCGCGGCCTTTCGCACGACGGCGAGCCAGAACCTGACGACCATTTTTAGTGGCCATACGAGCGCGGAAGCCGTGGTTACGGTTGCGCTTCAGTACAGACGGTTGAAAAGTGCGTTTCATGGCGATTTCTACCTACTTAATATAATTACTGATTCAGCAAATGCGTTGACAGACAGGCGTGCAATAAATAAACAAACCAGTACTTCAATCGCAGCATCAATGATGGAAAGATGCGGGATTGTAATAAAATCACTCAAATGCGTCAATGAAGATGACGCTTTAAGTACCGATTTTTGTCGTCTTTTTTAGCAAACCCGATAATCAATCCTGACTTATGCGCAACGAGTACGCTTATTAGCGACCTAAAAAAGTCTTAATAAGTGACTTTGTTGGTACAAGCACGCAGGGTGCAAGATTATACGGACTCACGGTGAAAGCGCAAGGATCTTTAGCGGATCAAATGAGAGATATTTGATCACTTACTATAAGAAAGAGATATTTATGCAAAGAGAAAGTTATCCCCAATTGCTATTTGTAGGACGACTCAAGTACACTAGAACGCCTTTGCATATTTCATTTGGTGAATTATCACAAATCGGCAAGCCTGTGGATAAAAACCATAAAAACTGTGCAAAAGAAAGAGGATCTTCGTTTCATTTTGCGATATGATCCCCCGTCACGATCAGAATAGCCAGTCTGCGATCGTGAGTCACGATGTAAAAAAATCGTTGTCACCAAGAGTTGTTCCTTATTAAGAATTGAAGAGGAACGGTGTTGTGCACTTTGTATTTAGGCGCACAGTGTTTAACTGCATTTTTCCTGTTTATTTTTTAGTCTTGTTTTTTTAGGGGAGTTCGCCGTGTCACTTTCGCTTTGGCAGCATTGTCTTGCCCGATTGCAGGATGAGTTACCTGCCACTGAATTTAGTATGTGGATACGTCCCTTGCAGGCAGAACTAAGCGATAATACGCTGGCGCTGTATGCACCTAATCGTTTTGTCTTAGATTGGGTGAGAGAAAAATACATTAATAATATCAACGCATTATTAGTGGATTTTTGTGGCTCTGAAGTCCCTTCTTTACGTTTTGAAGTGGGTAATAAACCTGCATCTGCACGTACTACAGAAAGTATTCCTAAAGCTGTTGTACATCCGACAGTGAATACCGCTCCAACACATAGTCAGCCTGTTCGTCCTAGTTGGGATAATCAACCGGTATCTCAGCTGCCTGAACTCAATTATCGTTCTAACGTTAACCCTAAACATAAGTTTGATAACTTCGTTGAAGGTAAGTCAAACCAGTTAGCAAGAGCAGCGGCAAGACAAGTTGCTGATAACCCAGGTGGAGCTTATAACCCACTCTTTTTATATGGTGGAACAGGGCTTGGTAAAACGCACTTGTTACACGCCGTGGGTAACAGCATTATGGAACGCAAAGCGAATGCAAAAGTCGTGTATATGCATTCTGAACGATTCGTACAAGATATGGTAAAAGCATTACAAAATAATGCGATAGAAGACTTTAAACGCTATTACCGTTCTGTGGATGCACTATTAATTGATGACATTCAATTTTTCGCCAATAAAGAGCGTTCACAAGAAGAATTTTTTCATACCTTTAACGCATTGTTAGAGGGAAATCAGCAAATTATTTTAACGTCAGACCGTTATCCTAAAGAGATAAATGGTGTTGAAGACAGATTAAAATCACGCTTTGGTTGGGGATTAACGGTTGCTATTGAGCCACCTGAACTTGAAACCCGAGTGGCGATTTTGATGAAAAAAGCGGATGAAAACCAAATTCAGTTACCTGACGAAGTGGCCTTTTTTATTGCTAAAAGACTTCGTTCTAACGTCCGTGAGCTTGAAGGTGCATTAAACCGAGTAATTGCTAACGCAAACTTTACAGGTCGTGCGATTACTATCGACTTTGTACGTGAAGCATTACGTGATCTGCTCGCTTTGCAGGAAAAATTAGTCACTATCGATAATATTCAAAAAACGGTTGCTGAATATTATAAAATTAAAGTCGCTGATTTACTGTCAAAGCGGAGATCCCGATCGGTTGCCCGTCCGAGGCAAATGGCAATGGCGCTGGCGAAGGAATTAACAAACCACAGCTTGCCTGAAATCGGGGATGCCTTTGGTGGTCGTGATCATACAACAGTCCTTCATGCATGCCGAAAAATAGAGCAATTGCGTGAAGAAAGTCATGACATCAAAGAAGATTTTTCTAACTTAATCAGAACATTATCATCCTAGCGCTATGAAATTTATCATTGAACGTGAACAGCTTCTTAAGCCGCTACAACAAGTAAGTGGCCCTTTAGGTGGTCGTCCAACATTACCTATTTTAGGTAACCTATTGCTTAAGGTCACTGAAAATACCTTATCGCTAACGGGGACTGACCTTGAAATGGAGATGGTGGCAAGAGTTAATCTTAGCCAATCTCATGAAATTGGCGCCACAACTGTTCCTGCGCGTAAGTTTTTTGATATTTGGCGTGGGCTACCAGAAGGTGCTGAAATTAGTGTTGAGCTCGATGGTGATCGCCTATTAGTGCGTTCAGGTCGTAGTCGTTTCTCCTTATCAACATTACCTGCATCTGATTTTCCTAATTTAGATGATTGGCAAAGTGAGGTTGAATTTACTTTGCCTCAAGCAACATTAAAACGTCTGATTGAGGCCACTCAATTTTCAATGGCGCATCAAGATGTGCGTTATTACCTCAACGGCATGTTGTTTGAAACTGAAAATACAGAGTTACGCACAGTTGCAACAGATGGACACCGTTTAGCGGTATGTTCAATGGATATTGGGCAATCTTTACCAGGACATTCTGTTATTGTTCCTCGTAAAGGTGTTATTGAATTGATGCGTTTACTTGATGGTGGTGGTGAAAGCTCACTGCAATTGCAAATCGGTAGTAATAATATACGTGCTCATGTGGGGGATTTTATTTTCACCTCGAAGTTGGTTGATGGTCGTTTCCCTGACTATCGTCGTGTATTACCGAAAAATCCAACGAAAACAGTGACTGCGGGTTGTGATATTCTTAAACAGGCATTTTCTCGTGCTGCAATTTTATCCAATGAGAAATTCCGTGGTGTGCGTATAAACCTCACCAACGGTCAATTGAAAATTACAGCTAATAACCCTGAGCAAGAAGAAGCAGAAGAGATTGTTGATGTTCAATATCAAGGTGAAGAAATGGAAATTGGCTTTAATGTCAGTTATCTCCTTGATGTACTTAATACATTGAAATGTGAAGAAGTTAAACTTCTACTAACAGATGCTGTTTCAAGTGTTCAAGTAGAGAATGTGGCAAGTTCTGCGGCTGCTTATGTTGTTATGCCAATGCGTTTATAATAGTCACTAACATGATTTTATCCCGTTTATTGATCCGTCATTTTAGAAATATTGAACAGGCGGATCTGCCATTAGCGGATGGCTTTAATTTCCTTGTTGGACCTAACGGGAGTGGTAAAACAAGTATACTTGAAGCGATTTACACGTTAGGCCACGGACGCGCATTTCGTAGTTCTCAAGCTAATCGCGTGATCCAGCATGATGAAAATGAATTTATTCTTCATGGGCGCTTAAGTGGGCTAAATGAAGAGAGCCGTGGCTATGCGATTGGATTAAGTAAAGATCGCGAAGGCAATAGTACAGTGCGTATTGATGGCAGCGATGGTCATAAAATTGCAGAATTAGCAAAATTGTTACCTATGCAATTAATAACACCTGAAGGCTTTACACTTCTGAATGGTGGGCCTAAATATCGTCGCGCTTTTATTGATTGGGGTTGTTTCCATAATGAACCTCGATTTTTTGCTGCATGGTCAGATTTAAAACGTGTATTAAAACAACGTAATGCAGCACTGAGGCAAGCAACGTCTTATCGACAACTGATGCCTTGGGATAAAGAGCTTATCTTATTAACAGAACAGATAAGTGAATGGCGAGCTCAATATACCGAAGATATCGCTAAAGATATTGAAGAAACGTGCCGTCTGTTTTTACCTGAATTTTCGTTGAAAGTGAGCTTTCAACGGGGATGGGATAAAGAAACTGATTATGGTGAGTTGCTAGCACGTCAATTTGAACGTGATAAAATGTTAGCGTATACCTCACTTGGTGCTCATAAGGCGGATTTACGTATTAGAGCAAACGGCACGCCAGTAGAAGATATGTTGTCACGAGGCCAGCTCAAGTTGTTGATGTGTGCTTTGAGGCTGGCACAAGGTGAATATTTCACTCGTAAGAATGGGCAAAGATGCCTGTATCTGCTCGATGATTTTGCTTCCGAATTAGATGCGAGTCGGCGTCAGTTATTAGCCGAGCGTCTAAAGTCTACGCAAGCTCAAGTGTTTGTCAGTGCGATAACACAAGGGCAAGTGAAAGATATGCTAGATGTAAATAGCAGGCTATTTAGCGTAGAACGTGGCAAAATAGAGGTTAAACCATAGGAATAAAGCGAGAAACGTTGATGTCGAATACATATGACTCCTCAAGTATCAAAGTATTAAAAGGGCTGGATGCGGTGCGTAAGCGCCCGGGGATGTATATCGGGGATACAGATGATGGAACCGGTCTGCATCACATGGTCTTCGAGGTGGTCGACAACGCAATCGACGAAGCCCTCGCGGGTTTCTGTGATGAGATAATTGTCACTATCCATTCAGATAACTCCGTCTCTGTTCGAGATGATGGTCGTGGAATTCCAACCGGCATTCACCCAGAAGAGGGTGTCTCAGCAGCAGAGGTTATTATGACCGTTCTGCATGCGGGGGGTAAATTCGATGATAACTCCTATAAAGTCTCTGGTGGACTTCATGGTGTAGGGGTTTCTGTTGTTAATGCGTTGTCTGAAAAACTTGAACTGACAATCCATCGTGATGGAAATATCCATCAACAAATTTATCGTCATGGTGTGCCTGATGATCGCTTAAAAGTGATTGGCGATACTGAAAAATCAGGGACATTTGTACGCTTCTGGCCAAGTCTTGAAACCTTTAAAGGTGAGACTGAATTCCAGTATGAGATCCTAGCAAAACGTCTTCGTGAGTTGTCATTCTTAAACTCAGGCGTTTCTATCCGTTTAATTGATAAACGTGATAACCGAGAAGATCATTTCCACTATGAAGGCGGTATTAAAGCATTCGTTGAATACTTAAGCCGTAACAAAACGCCTATTCATCAAAACGTATTCTATTTCTCAACAGAAAAAGACAATATTGGTGTTGAAGTGGCAATGTTGTGGAATGACGGTTTCCAAGAGAACGTTTATTGCTTTACCAACAATATTCCACAACGTGATGGTGGTACTCACTTAGTTGGTTTCCGTACTGCAATGACACGTACGTTAAACAACTATATGGATAAAGAAGGTTTTAATAAGAAATCGAAAATCAGTGCAACGGGTGATGACGCTCGTGAAGGCTTGATTGCGGTTATCTCTGTTAAAGTCCCAGATCCTAAATTCTCATCACAAACAAAAGATAAACTGGTTTCTTCAGAAGTGAAAACAGCGGTAGAAACGCTGATGAATGAGAAGCTGGTGGAATATCTGTTAGAAAACCCAAATGACGCAAAAATCGTTGTTGGTAAAATCATTGATGCTGCTCGTGCGCGTGAAGCTGCACGTAAAGCGCGTGAAATGACACGTCGTAAAGGCGCATTAGATTTAGGTGGCTTACCAGGTAAATTAGCGGACTGTTCTGAACGTGATCCTGCTTTCTCTGAACTGTATTTAGTGGAAGGGGACTCTGCGGGTGGCTCTGCAAAACAAGGGCGTAACCGTAAAACACAGGCTATTCTTCCGTTAAAAGGTAAAATCCTAAACGTTGAGAAAGCACGCTTTGATAAAATGCTGGCTTCTCAAGAAGTTGCAACGTTAATCACTGCATTAGGTTGTGGTATCGGTCGTGATGAATATAACCCAGATAAACTGCGTTATCACAGCATTATCATCATGACGGATGCGGACGTCGATGGTTCTCACATTCGTACTCTGTTACTGACCTTCTTCTATCGTCAAATGCCAGAAATTATCGAACGTGGTCATATCTTTATTGCTCAGCCGCCTCTTTACAAAGTGAAGAAAGGTAAACAAGAGCAATACATCAAAGATGATGACGCAATGGACGAGTATCTGATGTCGATCGCTCTTGATGGCGCAGCACTTTATGTGAGTGAACACGCACCCGCAATGCACGGTGAGCAACTTGAAAAATTGGTTGTTGATTACCATGCAGCGCACAAGATTATTCGTCGTATGGAGCGTATCTATCCACTTAGCATGTTAAGCAGCTTGGTGTATCACTCAACGCTGACAGAAGATGCGTTATCTGATAAAGCCAAAGTTGAAGAGTGGATGAGTGGCTTGGTTAACCGCTTAAACGAAGCCGAAGATCAAGGCAGCACTTATAGCTACACCATCGCTCAAAATGATGAAAATCGTCTGTTCGAACCTGTATTACGTATTCGTACTTATGGTGTGGATACAGACTACAAATTGGATTATGACTTTATCCACAGTAGCGAATATCAACGCATTACGCATTTAGGTGACATTATCGGTAACCTAATTGAAGAGGGTGCGTTTATTGAGCGTGGTGAGCGTCGTCAGCCAATTTCAAGCTTTGAAGAAGCACTTGAGTGGTTAACAAAAGAATCACGTCGTGGTCTTGCTGTACAGCGTTATAAAGGTCTTGGTGAAATGAACCCAGAGCAATTATGGGAAACCACCATGAATCCAGATACACGTCGTATGATGCAAGTCACCGTGAAAGATGCGATCGCAACTGATGAATTATTTACCACCTTAATGGGTGATGCAGTTGAACCTCGTCGTGCCTTTATCGAAGAGAATGCGCTGAAAGCGGCAAATATTGATATCTAGTTTTATTCTAAATTAGATAAAAAAAGCGGAGCTGTGAAAACGGCTCCGCTTTTTTGTTGGCTACAACAATCACACTATCCGCGTTGTCCAGCCAAACGGCACAGCATTTCTGTCACTAAATAGCTCTTTTCAAATGAGCTAACAGGTAAAAATTCAAAACGAGAGTGGAAATTCAGTGCACCAGTGAAATAGTTTGGTGTGAGTAATCCTCTTGCTGAAAGCGCAGAGCCATCTGTACCTCCTCGCATTGGGATCACATTAGGTTGAATATTTAATTGTTTTAATGCTTCAAAAATAAGTTCGATAGCAGTGCGATCTTCTCCAATCGAATCACTGATATTGCTATACACATCGACAATCTCATAGTTGATTTGTGCACGAGGATGGCGAGCTTGGATCAAAGCAACAGACTGTTTAATAAACTGTTTACGAGCTTCATAACTTTGTTTATCAAAGTCACGAATAGCCATTTTAATCACTGCATTATCAGGATTGGCTATTAAATCGGTGACATAGAAATAACCTTCTCGATGCTCGGTATGCTCTGGTGTATCAAAGCGGTCAAAACAGCCAATAAAATCATGAGCAACACGAATTGGGTTTAACAATACATTTTTCGCGGACATTGGGTGCGCAGTAACACCTTTTACAGACACTTTAATTGACGCGGCATTGAAGGTTTCATACACCACTTCACCTAATGCACAACAATCAATAGTGTAAGCAAAATCAACGTCAAAGCGAGATAAATCCATCAGTTTAGAACCGCGTAATCCAATTTCTTCATCGGGTACAAACGCGACATAGATATCGCCACAATCAAAATCAGCTTGTTGCAGTTTATCCATTAATTCCATCACAACGGTGATCGCCGCTTTATTATCAGCCCCTAATACACTTGTGCCATCACTGAAAATAATCTCTTCACCGATATAAGGCACAGCTTCAGGGTGTTCTTGAGCTTTAAACCAGATGTCTTTCTCTTGGTTCAAACAGAGATCTATACCTTCATAACGCAGTGTTTGAGGGTGAATATTGGGTGATATTCCCACATCAACCGTATCAAGATGAGCAACAAAACCCACTTTAGGCGCATTGGGATTATTACCTGGTCTCATCGCATATAAAATGGCATGAGAGTTGATATAAATATCTTTTAATCCATAAGTTTCTAGCTCTTTAGCCAGTAACTTTGCTAGCTCAAGTTGCCCTTGTGTGCTGGGTACCACAGAAGCAGATGCATCACTTTGGCTTTCAACTGCCAGATAACGGAAGAAACGCTGTTCTAACTTTTGACCTAGGGTGTTCATTATAATGTTGTTCCTAATACTGTTATTTTATAAGAATGATTTATGCAGGTTGCCATGTATATCCACTGTCAAAACCAAGAGGGATATCTAATCCCCAAAAGATAAACAGTGTGGTGGTTAATACAATAAGCAAGCCAATAGTAAAGGGGATCATCATTGAGCATAGTGTACCGATACCTGCACCTTTATAGTATTTTTGGCAATACATCAAAATCAGTGGATAGAATGGGAACATTGGTGTGCTCACATTCATTGCAGAATCACTAACACGGAACGCGGCTTGCGTTAATTCAGGTGAAATTCCGACAGCCATTAACATTGGCACTAATACTGGTGCAATCACTGCCCATTTCGATGTTGCTGAGGTGATCATGATATTTAAGATTGCAGTCAGCAATATCACACCCAACACAGTCATACCTGAAGGCATATTAAGCGTGCGCAGTAATTCCGCACCTGATAATGCTAATAGTGTACCTAAATTTGAGTGCTGAAAAGAGTAAAGAAATTGAGCCGCAAAAAAGGCGAAAACGATAAATGGGATCAGTGATTTGGTGATATTTTCCATTGCTTTGACAATATCTTTTGTAGACGCAAAAGACTTTGTCATATAGCCATAAATTAAACCGGGTACAGAAAAGAAGATAAACAGTAAAGGCACCACAATTTGCATAATTGGGGCTTTAGGGCTGGTTAAACTGCCTTCTGGTGAACGTAATGGTGAGGTTTCTGGTAATAACAGTGCAAATAAACCAATTCCCATTAGCACCACTGCCCAACCCGCAAAACGGAATGCCCGTTTTTCTATTGGTGTGATTTCACCTAACTCTGCATCTTTAGTATCAATACTAGAAGAGAAAGGGCAGTTTTTATTTAACCAAGGCTCTACAATTTTTTCAGTGATATACCAACAAGTTAAAATAACGCCAAATGTTCCACCTACGCTAAAAAAGTAGTTACATAAAACGTTAACACTATATCCCGGAGCCATAATTTGTGCTGCTTCTTGAGTAAAGCTTTGCATTATTGGGTCAATAATTGACGGTGTATAACTTGCTGTAAATCCACCCGCCAAACCTGCAAATGAGGCTGCGATACCAGCTAAAGGATGACGACCACTGGCATAGAACATCATCGCAGAGACTGGCATAAGAATAACGTAAGCAGAGTCGGAAGCTAAGTGTGCAACAATACCAACAAAAACAACCGTTGGTGTCAGCATTTTAGGAGAAATAAACGAAAGCATTTTTTTTAGAGCCGTTTTAATAAAACCGCTGCTTTCTGCAATACCAATTCCTAATGTTGCAACAATCGTTATTCCAAGTGGAGGAAAGCTAATGAAATTTTTCACCGCACTTGTCACAAATAATATGATCTCTTCATATTGAAACATATTAATAACGGCGATTTTCTCTTTAGTCACTGGGTGGAAATAATCAAAATGTACAAATGAGAGGAAGAATGAAAATATCCAGCAGATCACTAAGGCGTAAACGAACAACATCGTAACATCAGGCATGATATTACCAATGCGTTCGACTCGGTTTAAAAAACCTTTTTTATTGGGTTGTGTTTGTGTTGTCATATTTATAATGCATCTTTTTATAAAAGTAATAAAAATCACCTTAAATAAATGACAATAAAAAGTAAATTTATTTTTAAATAATAAGTAGTTACCGAGGTTCATATAAAAGAAAGAGAAAAGGAATAATATATTAGAAATTATTATATTTAGATTTTTGTCGTCATTATTTTTCAGTTGTTAAAAAATGCTTTATTTATTTTTACACTCTATTTTGAATAAAAATAGGTGGATTATGCTGAATAATCATCCTGAATTCTTTAGAGTTGTTTTTGAAATTATTGTAGAAAACTTGTTTTATAAAGATCTATAAAATTAAAAATAAATAAAATAAGAAAAATTAAAAAATAGTTTTATGAGAAAAAGATGTGAGGAAAATAAGAAATGAAGCTAATAACTATTGAAAATAAGAATATCAACCATTTCTATTTTCTTAAAATGGCCGATATTCTAAAGAATGAATTTTAACGCAGAATATTCAACATACGACGTAAAGGCTCTGCGGCACCCCATAACAGCTGGTCACCCACTGTAAAGGCTGAAATAAATTCAGGGCCCATATTTAGTTTACGAATACGGCCTACTGGTGTGCTCAATGTACCTGTGACTGCTGCTGGTGTTAATTCACGCATAGTTAATTCACGATCATTAGGAATGACTTTTACCCAATCATTATGGCTTGCGAGTAACTGTTCAATCTCTGCAACAGGTAAGTCTTTTTTCAGTTTTAAGGTGAATGCTTGGCTATGGCAACGTAATGCACCAATACGAACACAAAGACCATCCACAGGAATGATATTAGAACCTGTATTTAAGATCTTGTTAGTTTCAGCTTGCCCTTTCCACTCTTCGCGGCTTTGACCGTTTTCTAGTTGTTTATCAATCCAAGGGATCAAACTACCTGCAAGAGGAACACCAAATTGTTCGGTAGGCATTGTACCGCTGCGCGTAAAGTTAGTGACTTTACGTTCAATATCTAAGATTGCAGAGGCTGGGTTTTCTAGCTCTTTAACCACTTGATTATGTAAAGAACCCATCTGTGACAGTAGCTCTCTCATATGACGAGCACCAGCCCCAGACGCCGCTTGATAAGTAGATACGCTTGCCCATTCCACTAGATTGTTAGCAAACAGACCACCTAATGACATTAGCATTAAACTGACGGTGCAGTTACCACCGACAAAGGCTTTAATGCCTTTATTTAAGCTGTCTTGAATATGTTGTCCATTAACAGGATCGAGAATAATCACTGCATCATCATTCATACGCAGTGCTGATGCGGCATCAATCCAGTAACCTTGCCAACCGGCTTGGCGTAGTTTGGGATAGATTTCATTGGTGTAGTCACCACCTTGGCAACTAATAATAATATCGAGTGATGCTAAGGTATCAATGTCATAAGCATCTTGCAGAGTACTACGGTGATTACCATAAGCAGGTGCTGCTTCACCTAATTGAGATGTGGTGAAGAAAACAGGGTTTATCCCATCAAAATCACGTTCTTCAACCATTCTTTGCATTAAAACGGAGCCGACCATACCACGCCAGCCCACAAAACCAACATTTTTCATTGTAATTACCCTGTCTTTGTCTGTAGGAATAGTGAGAGACCTCACACTAACCTGACAAAATATAGAGATAGGTGCAAGTGAATTTATTGATTATTTGCCAAAGAATTAGAAGCGTTTCTTATAGTCTGCATAGAGTTAACAAAAGGAAACCACAGAACGAACAAATATCAATAATTTGTTAAAAGCAAAATGGATGAGTCATTAAAGTGTAAGAATATTCTGTTATTTCTTATTTCGTTTTTTTAATAAATAAAAATATATTCTTGTTTAAGAAAATAGAGTAAAAATAGAAAAATGTAAAATAGTGTAATATATAAGAAAAACGTATTTACTTAGATATGGCTCCAAGCTTTATACTGAAAAACGTTATCCAAGAGATGACATAAATTCATAAATAAAAAATAACGATGAATATTCTTCATTTTATCTGATTTTTATTTTACCTTGATAAAAAGGTTTTAGGAGGCGCAAATGGATATATCTACATTCATTCCATTATCTACGTATTACTCATATTTAAAGCGGTTTGTGATTTCACCAACCACAATGGGTACTATCGCACCTTCATCTCGTTGGTTATGTTATGAAATGCTGGATAAACTCAACTGGCATCAAGATGTTCAAATTGCAGAATTAGGTGCGGGTACTGGCGTTATTACGCATCAAATTCTAAAAAGAATGTCTGCACATTCATCGTTAGATGTCTTTGAAATAGAACCGAGTTTCGCCACTGAACTGCGTAAAATTGATGATAAACGCTTAAGGATTTATACCACATCAGCAGAGAAATTAGATAGTCATTATAATATGATTATTTCAGGGCTTCCTTTTCTATCTATTAATCGAAAATTAGGATTAAAAATCTTAAAACGGGTTCATAGTGAGTTATTAAAAACACAAGGTTGCTTTGTTCTTTTTCAATATACAACGCGATATGAAAAGACATTATCTCGTTATTTTCATTTGGAAAAAAGACGTGTAATACGAAATGTTCCTCCTGCTTGGGTTTATTATTGCACACCAAAAATAAAATAGGGTGAATATAAAGCTTATTCGATTTTTATATTGTAAATAATCAATATTATTTATTCAGATAAAACTTGAGCAAGCCGCATAATACTGTTTTCAATTTCGGTAGGATTATGAGCCGCATATCCTAATAATACGCCTTGTTTAGGATAAGCTTGTATACAGTAACGTGATAAAGGCTGTATAGCTAAGCCAATTTCTTGCCCTTTTTTAACAATATATTCTTCTGTGTAGCCAGCTAGTAGCCAGCAGATAATATGGATCCCAGAGTCTGTCGGTTCAACACAGAAAACATGAGATAAATGTGTTTTTATGGCATTAGTTAATACTTGATAACGTTCATAGCAGGCTTTTCGTATTCGCCGAACATGGCGTGCATAATGACCTTGAGAAATAAACAGCGCTAATGTTGCTTGCTCTAAAAAGCCTGAGTGAGAGTCGGTGTAGTATTTAGCGACTTTAAAAGCGTCAACTAAAGTTTGAGGCACGACTAAAAAGCCTAAACGAAATCCGGGATACATCATTTTTGAAAATGTACCGGCGTAAATAACGCGCTGGTATTTATCTAAACCTTGTAGAGATTGAATGGGTTTAGAGTGATAGCGAAATTCGCTATTGTAGTCATCTTCAAAGATCCACACATCATGGGATGATGCCCACTCTAATAACGCAATACGGCGTGAAAATGAGAGGGTATTACCTAAAGGGAATTGATGTGAAGGTGTTGTAAAAACAAGTTTTGCTTCAGGACACTGCTCTATTCCTTGAAAAATATCCATTCCATCAATATCTGAACTTATTGGGTGTGATTTTATACCATAAGATGTGAAGATCCCTCGTGCGCTGTCATAACCAGGATCATCTAACCAAACGGCATCGCCTTCTTTTAATAATACTCTGGTGGTGAGGTTAATCGCTTGCTGTGTTCCATTTACAATAATGATTTGTTCAGGTTGGCAATAAAGACCACGAGTTGATTGCATATATTGGCATATCATCTCTTTTAATGGGGTATAGCCTGTTGGCGAATTAAATGTTGCGAGTGCTTTTTTTGATTGCCGCCAAACACGCCCTAATAATCTTCCCCAAAGTTCATGTGGAAAAAGATCAACACATCCGACCCCGACGTGAAAAATAGGGTTACTGTTTATATTGGGTTGCGATTGTTGCCAAAAATCCTGTGCTTTTTGCATATTCGGATTTAGCGTTTCTAACGGATTTTCTATTAACAAAGAAGAGGCTGGATTGGTTGTTTTAACCCACTTATCAGAAATAATGGCATCAGGGATTGTACTTGCGACAAAAGTACCTGCACCGCGTCGAGTAAATAAATAACCTTCATCAATTAAACGTTCAAATCCTGCAATAACAGAATTACGGGAAATCGACATCATTTCAGCTAAGGTACGGCTTGATGGTAAGCGACTACCAGAAGATAAACGCCCATCTAAAATAGCTTTTCTAATCGCGTGATAAATCTGAGAACCAATAGGTCCTTCCTCTAAAACAAGGTTAGGAAAATAAGCTGTTTTTTTCTGTTTCATAAAGTGGATCCTATAAAAACACAAAAAGTGTACCTTATTGAGAACCAAAATTAAACGTACCATGGCAACGATTAAAGGCAGGGTGATACCTTTTGTTTATACCGTTTATGAAAGTAGAAGGAAGCGAAGAGATGAGCACAACACCAATAACTGTTTCAATTCAGTTTGTTGAACAAGCGCATTATGCTCAATGGTTGCCACATTGGTTAAGTTATCAAGTATTTTATAAAGTTGAGTTATCAGAAGAAATTACATTAAAAACATGGGCACGTTTTTTTGATGAAAAAGAGCCTGTTTATTGTGCCGTAGCGATGGAAGGTGAAAAGGTATTGGGTTTTGTTCATTACCTTTTTCATCGTTCAACATGGGCTGAAAGTGATTTTTGTTATTTAGAAGATTTATTTGTTTCACCAGATATACGCGGCCGCCACGTAGGTAAGCAACTTATTGAATTTGTTAATCAACAAGCAAAACAGCGTGATTGTGCTCGTTTATATTGGCATACACAGGAAACCAACTTACGCGGTCAACGTTTATATAACTGGGTGGCAGAAAAACCAGGTGTGATTGAATACCGTATGGCGCTGTAAAAGAACGTTAGGTAGGACAGATAGGGTATAAAAGAGATGGCAATATTTACCATCTCTTTTCTGAGTTAGGGTTATTTATTAGATTAAATTTCGGTTAATTAAATGCTTGTTGGCAATAGAATTCATTGCCAACTTTTTTGGCTTCTTCACAAGCCTGTTTCATTAATTCATCAGCTTTTTGCTTATTTTGTTCGATAATATGATATTGACCAGAGAACATAAAAGAGGCCATTGCTTGAGCAAATCCTTCAAAAGTTATTTCGTTGGCTTTTGCAAACCACATATTCGCTTTTTTAGTATCTACAGGGACATTACCTACTCCGCTATAAAGAACACCTAACCAAATCGGCGCATAAACCAGTTCAGGTTGATGCGTTGCTGCGGCTTCTTCTAATAACGCAATTGCTTTTTTATAATCGGTTTCACCAGATAAAGGTGCTATCAGCGCTGTTGCTAGACTTATTTTTCCTCTTATGCTTCCTTTATTCGCTGCGATTGTTGCTAATTTTCTTGCATCAACATAATGATTTTTAAAATAAGGGTCAGTATTAAATAAATAGAGATCAGCAAGTAGTGCGTAGGCATCGGCATAATCATTTTTTATGGCTTCATTAGCCCACAGTTGTGCATTGAAGAGATTTTTTTCTACACCCGTTCCCATTAAATACATTTCAGCCAATTGATATTGAGCTTGTGCATTATGGTTTAGTGCTTCTGTGCGGGTTTGTTCAAACACTCTTTTTTCTTGTTCTTCAAAATTAGCATGCAAAGAAAAAGAGAAGAAAAGGGTCATTAAACTGATAAAGGTCGAAATAGATTTAATAAATGTCATGTAGAGTACCGTTTGTAATGATTTTGAAAATCTTACCAATAATAATGGTATAAAAGCAGTTTATTTCTTCGACTTAATCAAACAAATAACAATATTGGGAGAGCGATAATGGCGATTGACCTTAGCAATCTTGTCACTGAAAGTAGAAATCATAACAGTGAAAATATAGACACACTTTCAACATTCGATATGCTAAAAGTCATCAATAATGAAGATAAAAAAGTGCCATTAGCAGTCGAGAAAGCGTTACCTGAAATTGCTCAATTAGTTGATAAAGTTGCAATTGCTTTTTCTCAAGGTGGTCGCCTTATTTATTGCGGAGCAGGTACATCGGGACGATTAGGGATTTTAGATGCCAGTGAATGCCCTCCAACTTATGGTACACCTTATGATATGGTGATTGGTTTAATTGCTGGTGGACACAAGGCTATTTTACAAGCTGTCGAGAATGCAGAAGATAATATTCAATTAGGTGAACAAGATTTACGCCAACTTAATTTTAATGAAAAAGATGTATTAGTGGGTATTGCTGCGAGTGGCAGAACCCCTTATGTCATTGGTGCTTTAAATTATGCAAAATCATTAGGTGCGACAACAGGTGCCATCAGCTGTAATCCTGAAAGCCCTATTGCACAAATTGCAGATATCGCTATTACACCGATTGTGGGAGCCGAGGTAGTCACGGGATCATCACGAATGAAAGCGGGCACGGCACAAAAACTTATTCTTAATATGATAACAACGGCTGCGATGATAAAAATCGGCAAAGTGTTTGGTAATTTGATGGTGGATGTTGAAGCCACCAATGCCAAGCTTGTTGAGCGCCAAGTTCGTATTGTGATGCAAGCAACAGAGTGTGAAAGAGCTATTGCTGAACAAGCGTTATCACAATGTCAGCGTCACTGTAAAACTGCAATTTTGATGATCTTAGCAAACGTAGATGCACTTCAAGCCACGCAGATGCTTAACCAAAATAAAGGATTTATTAGAAAGGCGTTGGGTGAGTGATTTTCATTTATTAAAGAGAATGTTAAATTTTATTCTTGATAAAAGCCAGCTAATACAAGGTATTGGCTGGCTTAATGATGGGCTGTAAACAGCTAAGAAATCTTACTCAATATTTTGGATCTGCTCGCGCATTTGTTCAATTAAAACTTTTAATTCAATGGCTGAATTGGTGACTTCAGTATTAATTGATTTTGAGGCTAATGTGTTGGATTCACGGTTAAATTCTTGCATCATAAAGTCAAGACGACGACCTACCGCTTCTTTTTTAACAAGAATTTTGCGCGTTTCTTTAACGTGAGCTTCTAATCTATCCAATTCTTCTGCGACATCTAAGCGTTGCGCTAACATCACTAACTCTTGTTCTAAACGATTATTATCAATTTGAACCTGTGCTTCTTCTAATTTGCTGGTTAAGCGCTCGCGTTGCCATTGTAAAATTTCTGGCATTTGAGCTCTTACTTTAACGACTTCTGCGCTAACCGCATCTAAACGTTGCTCGATAAGTTCTTTGAGTGATTGTCCTTCGGCTTCACGACTAGCAATAAAAGCATCGATTGCTAGATCTAATTCGGCTAAAAGTTCAGTACCAATCGCATCTAAGTCTTGCTCTTGTGCTGAAATCACACCCGGCCAACGTAAAATATCAAAAGGGCTGATAGTGCCTTCATGGCTATGGCTTTTTACCCAATTTGCAGAAACAATCAGTTGTTTTGCGAGATTTTCATCAAGATTTAATTCACCTTGAAAGCGAGCATTAAGATCAAAACGTAAGTTACATTCAATTTTACCGCGCGTTAAGCGATTACGTAGACGTTCACGAATAACAGGCTCTAAACTACGTAATTGCTCAGGTAAACGAATATAAGTTTCAAGGTAGCGCTGGTTTACGGAACGCAGTTCCCAAGCGGCAGTGCCCCAGTCTTTTTTGATGTCTCGGCGAGCAAAAGCGGTCATGCTACGGATCATAATAGGGTCTCAATAATGTAAAAGATGATATGATTATAACCCTATGCATCAATACAAGGATAGGCATAAGCCATTTTAGGTCGTATAATGCGCCCCCAATATGTCAGAGAAAGCGGAGATAACACCATGCGTCCAGCAGACAGACAAGCAAACCAAGTACGTCCTATTACCATTACTCGCCACTATACAAAACATGCTGAAGGTTCTGTATTAGTCGAATTTGGTGATACTAAAGTCTTGTGTAATGTCACTGTAGAAGACGGTGTACCTCGTTTTCTGAAAGGACAAGGGCAAGGATGGGTGACCGCAGAATACGGCATGCTTCCTCGCGCAACAAATAGTCGTAATGCTCGTGAAGCGGCTCGCGGTAAACAAACGGGTCGTACTATGGAGATCCAGCGTTTAATCGCTCGCTCATTACGTGCCGCGGTTGATTTAAAAGCACTAGGTGAATTTACCATCACTGTAGATTGTGATGTTATCCAAGCGGATGGTGGTACACGTACTGCATCTATCTCTGGTGCTTGTGTCGCATTAGTTGATGCTTTAAATAAAATGGTTGAAGAAGGCAAACTGAAAAAAAGCCCTCTGAAATCAATGGTAGCTGCAGTCTCTGTGGGTATTGTTGATGGTGAACCATTATGCGATCTTGAATATGTTGAAGATTCAGCAGCAGAAACAGACATGAATGTGGTGATGATCGATGATGGTCGTATGATTGAAGTTCAAGGTACGGCAGAAGGCGCACCATTTAGCCATGAAGAATTACTTGCTTTACTCGCCCTTGCGAAGGGGGGATTAGAGAAAATATTTGAAGCGCAAAAAGAGGCGCTTAAGCAATAAATTCTATTTTTAAAGGCGACTGAGAAGTCGCTTTTTTTATGCCTAAAATTTGTCATCAAGTAACGTAGAGAGGAGAAAGAAATGAAAGCCTACCAACGCCGCTTTATCGAACTAGCATTAGCAAAAAATGTCCTGAAATTTGGTGAGTTCACGCTGAAATCAGGAAGGGTGAGTCCTTACTTTTTTAATGCCGGTTTATTTAATACAGGGCGTGATTTGGCTTTATTGGGGCAGTTCTATGCGCAAACATTATTAGATAATAATGTGTCTTGTGATGTGTTGTTTGGACCTGCTTATAAAGGGATCCCTATTGCAACTACAACGGCAGTCGCATTGGTTGAACATCATGATATCGATATCCCTTACTGTTTTAATCGCAAAGAGGCTAAAGATCATGGTGAAGGAGGAACATTAGTAGGAAGCCCATTGAAAGGTAATGTAGTGATTGTTGATGATGTCATTACAGCAGGTACTGCAATTCGTGAGTCAATGGAAATCATCAAACAGCATGATGCAACGCTTTCTGCGGTGTTATTAAGTTTGGATAGACAAGAGAAAGGGCGAGAAGAACTTTCTGCAATACAAGAGTTAAAACGTGACTATCAATGCCAAGTGTATTCGATTATTACTTTGGATGATTTAATTAGCTACCTAAGTGAGAGTGAGACTCTGTCTGAGCATTTACCTGCGGTTAAAGCTTATCGTGAACGCTACGGTGTGAATTAATAAAGTTAATACGCGATAAACGAGTTGGCCGATTATAGATAAAAAAAAGCCCTCGCCCAATTATGGGCGGGGTGAGTAGTACAATGAATCTTCTGCGACAATTATCACAGATATTGAAATATAAAAAGGACTTTTACAGCAGGGGCAAAGCGAGTCGCTAATGCCACAATGTAGGAACTGCACGAGTGCCATTCCTGATAAATACATTTAGGTAACTATGTACCAGAGGACGCATGTTAACACAAATAAGAAAAAAACGGCATATCTGTAAATTTCAAATTGTTGAGTTAAATCACGAGTCCATCATTTCATTGTAACTGTGCCAAAATTAATGGCCAGCGGGCTTCAAATTCTTGAGTGGGTTGATAGCGAAATTCTGTGCGTACAAAGCGCGCTAGCATGCCTTCACAAAAAGCGAGTAATTGTGAAGCAAGTAATGCTTCATCATGTAAAAAGGCACTCCCTTCACGAATTTTACGTTCTTTGATAACTTGTCGAAGCTGGACTTCAATGCGTTCATAAAGCTGGTTTATTCGCCCTTGTAATCTGTCTTGTTCAAACATCAAAGCATGACCCGTTAAAATACGAGATAACCCTGGATTTTTTTCAGCAAAACCAAGGATCAAGACAAGAATTAAGCGAATTCTTGCCACAGCGTCTTTTTCGTCTTTTAAAATCAAATTAATACGAGAGACTAAGCTATCTTCGATAAACTCAATTAAGCTATCAAACATTTTGGTTTTACTTGGAAAATGTCGATAGAGCGCAGCTTCAGATACACCAACAGTAGCGGCAAGCTTCGCCGTTGTAATGCGCTGACTACCGTCACTTGATTCCAACATTTGGGCAAGTGACTGTAAGATTTCATCCCGTCTATTTCTTTTCTTTTTGGTTTCTTTTTCTTCTGCCATGACTGATAAGGCCCCTGCTAAAAGCAAAACAAATCAGTAAACCTTTGCACTAAGGTTTTTAGTGCAAAGGGAGTGATATCGTCATTGATATAATTAATGCAAGACGTCTTTATTATTGGCGGCCAGAGTGACCAAAGCCACCGCTACCACGTTCCGTTGCAGTAAAATCTTCAACAATATTAAATTCAGCTTGAACTACGGGCACGATGATCATTTGAGCAATACGTTCACCCGGTTCGATGGTGAATGCTGTTTGACCGCGATTCCAAACTGATACCATAAGTTGACCTTGGTAGTCAGAATCAATCAGTCCAACTAAGTTACCCAATACAACACCGTGTTTATGGCCTAAACCTGAACGAGGAAGCACCATTGCTGCTAATCCTTCATCGGCAATATGTACAGCAAGACCTGTAGGTAATAATTCGGTTTGCCCTGGTTCAAGAACCAATGGTGCATCAAGGCAAGCGCGTAAATCTAAACCAGCAGAGCCTGTTGTGGCATAAGCAGGAAGTGGATATTCTTGACCAATACGTGCATCAAGGATTTTAACATCAATTTTTTTCATCATAATGTTTGGCTATCTCGTCAAGTAGGCGATGGCTAAGTTGTGCTTTACTACTGTGTGGTAAGCGCGTTTCTCCATTAGCCCAAATAAGGTGTAATGCATTATTGTCACTGTTAAAGCCTTGATTTTCTGCTGAAACATCATTGGCACAGATCAAGTCGAGCTGCTTTTGTTCTCGTTTTTTGCGGGCATATTCTTCCACATTCTGGGTTTCAGCTGCAAATCCAACAACAAAAGGACGGTGTTCAAGCATTTTTCCAACACTCGCGACAATGTCGGGGTTTTTTACCATAGTGATGGTGACTTCATCACCTTGTTTTTTTATTTTTTCAGTCGCGATAAGTTTAGCGCGGTAATCGGCAACAGCTGCACAACCAATAAAAATATCTTGTGAAGGTGCGATTAACATCACTTGTTCGTACATTTCTTGTGCGCTTTCAACGTCAATACGTTTAACACAAGTCGGTGTCGGTAATGTGACAGGTCCTGCGATAAGTGTGACATCAGCCCCACGTAATGCGGCTGCATGTGCAATTGCAAACCCCATTTTTCCTGAGCTATGATTGCTGATAAAACGCACTGGATCTAAGGCTTCACGAGTAGGCCCTGCGGTTATCGTTATTTTTTTACCGACAAAATCTTGTGGCGGTAAAGCAAGTTGTTTTTCAGCTAATGAGACGAGAGTTAGAGGATCTAACATTCGTCCTGGGCCTACATCACCACAAGCTTGACTACCAGAGTCAGGCCCCCAAATTAAACAGCCACGTTGTTCTAAAGCAGATAAATTTTCTTGTGTAATTGTGGCTCTGTACATTTGCTGATTCATTGCAGGCGCAATAGCGATAGGCGCGCTACTCGCTAAACAGAGTGTGGTAAGTAAATCATTTGCCATACCCACTCGTAAGCGTGCAATAAGATCGGCAGTCGCGGGTGCAAGTAGAATTAAATCAGCCCATTTACCTAATTCAATATGTCCCATAGCGGCCTCTGCTGCTGGATCAAGTAAATCATCAGCAACAGGAAAACCAGAAACCGCTTGTAGTGACAAAGGCGTCACAAATGCATGAGCAGCGGGTGTCATTACAACTCGTACAATTGCGCCTTTATCACGTAAACGGCGTACAAGTTCTGGTGCTTTATAGGCCGCGATACCACCACTGATACCAAGAATAATCTTTTTGTCGTGAAGTGTAGTCATGATGAAATGCCTAAGTACATAAATAATTGCCCGTAATTTTACCACAAGGTAATCGTGAATTCGGAATTCTATGTAACTTCATGTTTTATAGGTTAAATTTTTGCGATTCATCTCGCATAAATTTGATATGTGTCTTTTTTATACAAGATTAGCAGTTTATAGTAAATTAACTGTATAAAACAACAGTTGTTTTGCGATTAGCATTTAATGATGAGTAATGTTTCCCCTAAATCCTATTGCTTATGTGAATAAATAAAATAGATCATTAATGCCACTACCTTTACTTATTAAGGAGTCCACGGATGGAAAATCAATCGATTAGTGAACTTTTACCTAGAGAAAAACTATTACTTTATGGCGTGGAATCACTCACTGATATTGAGTTATTGGCGCTCTTTTTACGCACCGGCACTTATGAAAAATCTGTATTAGAGCTTGCTGCTTTTTTACTTAAAGAATGTGGCTCTCTTTATCACGTTATTAATGCTGATTATGAAACATTAGGGCGTTTTAAAGGTGTTGGCGTGGGAAAGTTTACCCAGTTGCAAGCTATCAATGAAATGGCTCAGCGTTTTTCTACAACACAATTTATGTATAAAAATGTACTTTCTTCTTCCGAAGACACAAAATATTACTTGCAAAAATTACTTCATTGGCGAGACCGAGAGGTGTTTGTGGTGTTGTTTCTTGATAATCAAAACCAATTGATTGCATTTGAAGAAATGTTTAAAGGAACAATTAACCGAGTAGAGGTTCATCCGAGAGAAATTGTCCGTCAATCGATAAAAAAGAATGCAACATCTATCATTCTTGCTCATAATCATCCCTCTGGTCATTCAGAACCAAGCCTTGCAGATAAACAATTGACTGAAAAAATTTTTACTGCTTGTCAGTTGGTTGGCATAAATGTACTCGATCACCTTGTGATAGGGCATGATAACTGTGTTTCTTTTGCAGAACGTGGTTGGTTATAGCAAATATTTTTGTAATTATTGTCAATCTTTATTTGTACGGGTCTTGAGCGTTGAGGCCATTGGGCGTATACTACGCCACCTTTGAGGATCTTGGGTTTGGCGAGAAGAGCCTATCTCAGCAAGTTTTTTCTGAGGTGTTTACACAGTTTTTCAATCGTTAAAAGTTGCTGAGATGGGCTCCAAAGCCTGACGAGGCGGTCAAACCTGATATTAAAGCTCGAGCTGATTAGATTTTTGGAGAATAGACATGTCCCGAGTCTGCCAAGTTACCGGCAAGCGTCCTGTGAGTGGAAACAACCGCTCTCACGCATTAAACGCGACTAAACGCCGTTTTCTGCCAAACCTGCACTCTCACCGTTTCTGGGTTGAGTCTGAGAAACGTTTCGTAACTCTGCGTGTATCTGCTAAAGGTATGCGTGTGATTGATAAGAAAGGCATCGAATCTGTATTAGCAGATTTACGTGCCCGTGGTGAGAAGTTCTAAGGAGCTGAAAAATGGCTAAAGGTATTCGCGAGAAAATTAAACTCGTTTCTTCTGCTGGTACAGGTCACTTCTATACCACTACGAAGAACAAACGCACTATGCCAGAAAAACTGGAAATGAAAAAATTCGATCCAGTTGTTCGTCAACATGTGCTTTATAAAGAAGCTAAAATTAAATAATTTTAGTTTTCTTAAAAAACCCGACCTTAGTGTCGGGTTTTTTGTTATCTGGAGCCCGCTAAGTATAACAAAGTAAAGCTATTGTGATCTTCGCTTACTCTTTAGTTATACTATGGCTCTTTTAAAATCATCGGGTGAATGGATTGCGGATGAGCAAGTCAGTATTATCAATATTACACACAGAGTCATCTTGTGGCTGGGGTGGTCAGGAAATTCGAATACTGACGGAATCTCAAGGCATGATCCGCAGAGGGCACCGAGTTGCATTAGTGTGTTGCCCTACATCTAAAGTTGCTAAGGCTGCACCGGATTATGGTATTGAGGTTTTCACTCTACCGATTGAAAAAAAACGCGGTTCAGCATTAAAAGCACTTCGCCAATGGTTAAAGTTACATCGTCATCAATTTGATGTTATCAATACCCATAGTTCAACTGATGCATGGTTAGTTGCCGCTTCTTGTGCCACATTACGTCATTCACCCGTTATTGTTCGAACTCGTCATGTTTCTACGGATGTTTCACGTTTATTACCAACACGATGGCTTTATCTTTCATCCAGTGCCCATATTGTGACAACGGGTGAGAAATTACGCCAGACACTCCATCAGCATAATAAATTTCCATTAGAAAAAATGACATCAGTTCCTACAGGAATTGATTTGCAACGTTTCTTTCCACAAGATAAACAAAAAGCTAGAGAGAAAATTGGAATACCAAATAAACCGACATTAGGTATTGTTGCGACTATGCGAGTATGGAAGGGACATAAATATTTAATAGAAGCATGGAAATTGTTACATCAGCAGTTTCCAGACTGGCAATTAATTTTTGTAGGTGATGGACCTCAGCGTAAAAACCTAGAGCCAATGGTGAAAGAGGCTGGTTTAGAACAGAGTATCTTTTTCCTTGGTAATCGTAATGATGTGCCTGATTGTTTAAATGCAATGGATCTCTTTGCGTTACCCTCTTTTGGTAATGAAGGTGTGCCACAAGGTATTATGCAGGCGATGGCATGTGGTTTACCTGTCGTGTCAACTACGGTTGGCGCGATTAGCGAAGCAGTTATTGATGGTAAAACAGGATTTACATTAGTACCGCAAGTACAAGAATTATTAACCCGTCATTTAGCTAAATTAATGAGCTCAGATGAATTGCGTGAACAAATGGGAAAAGCAGCGCTTGAACATGCCGTTTCACGATTTAGTTTAGATAATATGTTAGATAAGATGGAAAGGATCTTTATTCAGGCAATCAACAATAAAAATAAATCAGTATGATTCATGTTGATAATAAAGCCGTGAAACGATTATCTCTATTATCAACTTGGTGTATTCATCTTATTGATGAATATTTGTAATACTTTTTAGTGTATAGTCTGAGAAGTAAATGTATCATTTAAGCCAAATAAAAAGCATATGGATCCGAAAAATATATTGGTTATAGCGGTAGCGCGTTTTGGTGATACATTACTTATCACTCCCGTTATTCATGCCTTAAAACAGCGCTGGCCCAATGCTCATATTCATGTATTTGCACATAAGCGTAGCGCATGCATTCTTGAGCATAACCCTGATATTGATAGCATTAGGCATTTTTCTAAAAAAAGGGCGGTTTGGGCTGGTTGGTTACCTCATAAGCCTTATGATTTGGCTTTGGTATACGGTAATGATCGTGATTTGGTGAATTATGCTCGTCGCCAATCTCATCATACCGTTGCTTTCGCTGATATTTCTCAGCAACAAGGCAATGTGACTTGGGTTGCTCGTCCCAAGTCGCCGATAGTTGCACAAAAAGAACGTGCCTTATTAATTAATGCATTAGGGATTTATCCGAGTTGTTGGCAATTGCGTTACTTTATCAATGAGGAAGAAGCGACTTTTGCACAACAGTTTTTAAAAGATAATTCATTAATTAATAAGAATATTATTGGTTTTCAACTGCAAAGTTTTCCAGCTAAAGCCTATCGAGATTGGCCTGTGGAAAATTTTCTACAATTAGCAAAACAGATTATTACCCATGACGCGAGTGCGTACTTTTTGCTATTAGGTAGTAAGGAAAGTGAACAATTATCCATTGATTTAGCGAAACAAATGGGTGAACAACATTGTTTAGCCTTAGCGGGTCGAGTTTCAATGCGGCAAAATGCGGCAATTATGGCGAATTTATCGCTTTATGTTGGGGTAGATACAGGTCCCACACATTTAGCTGGGGCTTTAGATATCCCAATGGTGGCGTTATATCATAGTTATCACCCAGGGTGTTATTTAGCGCCATTACAGCATTCTTGTTGTCAGGTTATCCAGCATCCAACGTCGTTGGACAATGCCCGCCGTGAAGATAATATGGCTGATATATCAGTCGAAGAAGTGTGGGGTGCAGTGCGTAATATCATTGATGGAATGAAGGTGAAAAAGTAATCCATGAAGATCGGTATAATTGATGTCACAATCACCATGTCTTATGGCGGGATCCAAACAGCGGTTTGGGAACTGGCTAAGCAATTGCATGATGCGGGGCATGAAGTTCATCTTTATGGTGGTAATGGCGATATTCGACACAATCTGGCTGGACGCCAAATACAGGTACACACTTATCCTTATACACCGCGAGATAAAGTTATCGATCTTGGTGGTCGTTTTCGTCGTATTGTTGAGCGCTACACTTTTGCACGACACGCTAAAAAAGATGTTATCAATCAAAAATTCGATTGGGTTATTTTAACGAAACCTTTTGATTTTTTTTGGCCTTCTATGATGCCTAAATCATCCTCAACGCGTTTTTGCTATATGAGTGGAGGAACCAGCTTTTTTAAAGGTGATCGCAGATTAGGTAAAAAGATTTCAGCATGGGTAGCATGTAGCCATTTTAATGCTTGGCAAATCCAACATCATTTTAAGCAATTCCCTAGTGTGATTTATAATGGTGTGGATATTGAAAAATTTAAACCTATGACTACCTCGTTACGTGAGCAATTAGGAATAGGTGAGTCTACTTTTTTACTCTCATTTGCTGGACGATTAGTTGGTTGGAAAGGCTTGAGTGTCGCAATAGATGCCATTGAAAAGCTAAAAGGTGAAGATGTTAAGCTCTTGATTATCGGTACGGGTGATGATCTAGAACGATTGAAGAGTAAATCGGTAGCGAAAGGCGTTGCTGAACAAGTTATTTTTCATCAGCCCGTTGAGCATAACCAATTACCTGAATTTTATGCAGCCAGTGATGCTGGTATTTTCCCAAGTACTGGGGATGAAGCATTTGGTATTACGATTGCAGAGGCAATGGCGTGCGCCAAACCGGTTATTGCGAGCCATATCGGGGGTATTCCTGAAGTGGTGGGTAATGAGGGCACTGCAGGGTTATTGGTCGCACCAGGCAATGCAGATGAAATTGTGATGGCAGTTAATCATCTTCGCCAATTACCCGACAGAGGTAAAACAATGGGCGAGAATGCACGTTCACGTATAGAAACACGTTATACTTGGCAACATTCTGCACAACGTTTATTACAGACATTGGCGTCATAATAATGAAGATTGCCTATCTTGATCCTTACCCAGTTCCTGACTTACGAGTTGCTTCATTGCAAATTTTGCAAAATGTTGATGCTTTTGCCAGAGCGGGGGCACATGTCACTTTAGTTACACCAAAAGGACAATATCGAGATAGCGATATATTAGGTCGTTCAATCCATGCTAATGCAAGTTTAGTTTCCTTAAGAGATATTCGTCGTAAATGGTATTTTCCATTTAATTCACAAAAACTTTTCTCATTACAGATAGCGCGTTGGGTTAAGCAAAATAATGTTGATGCGTTGTTTACCCGTAATTTAAAACTGGCTTGTTATCTTTGTGAAAGCTATCCAGAAATTCCTCTTTTTTTTGAAAGCCATGAAATATTTGCGCAATCTTTTGCCGAGTCTCATTCATTTGAGAAAAAAAAGAATCGTGCTAAATATCATAAGTTATTAAAAATGGAGAAATTGGTTTACAGCCAAGCGACAGGTATTTTTGTTCTTACTTCATTACTCAGAGATGATATTGTTTCGCAATATCAAGTTACTACACCAATAACGGTTGTCCCTGATGGTGTTGATTTACATGCCGCGACGGATTATCAGATTACTCCTTCTTTATTAGATAAAACTATAACTGAAGTGCTGTATTTAGGTAGCCTGCATAAATGGAAGGGTATTCCTACCATGATGCGAGCAATGAAATATCTTGATAACGCACGGTTGAATATCGCAGGGGGAACGCCAGAGCAGATCGGAGGATTAACCTTATTAGCGCAAGAAATGGATGTAAAAGATAAGGTCAATTTTTTGGGGTTTATTGATCCGAAAAAACGCTTTGAAGCGATTGCTCAGCACGATATCTGTGTACTCCCACTGACGTTAACCAGTATTGGAAGCCGTTATACTTCACCACTTAAGTTATTTGAGTATATGGCGATGGAAAAACCTGTGGTGATTTCAGATTTTCCTTCAATCCGTGATGTTGTAGATGAAAAATCGGTAAGTTTTGCAGATAGTGGCGATGCACAAAGTTTTGCAAAACAGATAATACAGTTAAGAGATAATCCACAACGAGCAAGTGAAAAAACCGCCCATGCCCGCTCATTAGTTGAAAACTATTACAACTGGGATAAACGGGCTGAGGTTATTCTAAAGACAATAGAGACGTTAATTCAGTGATCTATTGCTGTTTATCTAACAGTGTTGCTGATTGATTATTGAGTAAAGCGTGTCGCAACGCCAACATTAATCCCACCAAAATACCCACCTGATTGATATAGGCATTTTCAAATAATCCACGCAGTACATAAACACCTAAAAATGACATCAATAACACTAAAGCAGCTTGGCGAATAATACCTTGGTTTTTTCTTATTAGCTGAATACCTTGGGCAATAATGGAAGAGCAAAAATAGAGAATACCAATCAACCCTAAAATACCACCTGCAAACCAGAAAGCTAAAAAGACATTGTGGGGTCCAATGGATTTTTTAAATATCCAATTCTTATGTTCTTTAATGCGCTCATTATAGACATTATGGTAAAGCTGATTACCATAACCATAGCCTTTTATTGGCTGTTCTAAAATAAGTTCTAAAGCTGAACCTTGTGTGCCATTATCAAAACGCAATCCACTATTAGTTTGAGTTAATTTATATTGAAGTAATTTGCTGACAACGGGATTTATGGGTAAATTCGTCGCCCCAATAAATAATAAGGCACAGGTTAATGTACTTATTATCATCAGTAACCATTGGCGATTAATAACTAAAATAAGTAGCGTACTAATTGCTAATGCGATCCAAGCACCACGAGCTAATGTTCCTAACATTATAAAAATAAAAGATAAACTAACAGCAGCTAACAGCAACCAATTAATAACTGAGTTTTGTTTTTTTAAAGCCCATAAAGCCAATATAATAGGAAAGAAAAAAAGAAGGGCATAGGATATTTCTCTATGAATTAACTGACTTTTTATTGTAAAAGGCCAAATACCTTGTTGATACTCCAAATAATACCGCACCAGTTCCTTAGCCATAATCACCAATAGCCCAATTGCAAAAGCTATCATCACCATTTTAGCAATATCGGTAGGTTTTTCTTTATACAATATAATCGGAAAGGTAATAGAAAATAGCAGTAAGCCATTTAAAATAGGCTTATTTACTTCTTTAATACTAATACTGGGCTCGACAGAAATTAGGATGGAATAACCAATAGTCAGTAATAAAAACAGCAGTGAGAATGACAGGTTATTTTTAAATATTTTGCAGATAGTCTTAAAATCACGTACCAGATACCACAGTGCTGTTGCACCAATCAATCCCATCACAATATTTTTATAGCGAGTGATATCTGGTAAGTAGATCAATATAATGTAAAGCCCAATAATGGATAAATTCCACAGGGATTTTTTACTATAGTCTTTAAACACCATCATAATAATCTGCCATCATCCTTTATACTTTTGATAGAGTGGCGATCATACAATAAAAATGTGTTTATCGCTGTATCTCTTATCTGATAATCATGGAGCAACCTGTGCCTGAATTACCGGAAGTCGAAACTAGTCGCCGAGGTATTGAGCCTCATCTTGTGGGCAATGTGTTGCACTATGCCATTGTACGTAATAGCAAATTACGTTGGCCTGTTTCAGAAAAAATAAAAACGTTACTAGATGAACCTATTTTAAGTGTAAAGCGACGTGCTAAATATTTGCTAATCGAACTTAATACTGGGTGGATCATTATTCATTTAGGGATGTCAGGAAGTGTACGCATATTATTAGAGGAACAACCTGAAGAAAAACATGATCATATCGATTTGATTTTTCGTGATGGTAAAGTACTCCGCTATACTGATCCACGACGCTTTGGTGCTTGGCTATGGTGTGAAGATTTAGCCACAAGCTCTGTATTAGCGCATTTAGGGCCAGAGCCACTTTCAGATGAATTTAATGCCGAATATCTCTATCAACAATCCAAAAATAAAAAAACGGCTATAAAACCGTGGTTAATGGATAATAAATTAGTGGTTGGTGTCGGTAATATTTATGCTAATGAGGCACTATTTTCATCAGGAATTATGCCAGATAGAAAAGCCAATAGTTTAACGCAAGAAGAATGTGCGGTTCTTGTCACGGCGATTAAGCGCGTATTAACCCGTTCTATTGAACAAGGTGGCACAACGCTAAAAGATTTTCTGCAGTCAGACGGTAAGCCGGGTTATTTTGCGCAAGAGTTATTTGTTTATGGGCGTAAAGACAAGCCTTGTTTAATTTGTGGTCAACCGATAGAAAGTATTAAACAAGGGCAACGTAGCACATTTTTCTGCCGACATTGCCAACATGGTGAAAATGAGAGCTAAATTTTACCGAGTTTTTTTAGCATGGCGGTGGTGACAACTTCAGGTAAAAACGTAGAGACATCACCGTCATGGCGCGCCACATCTTTAATTAACGATGAAGAGACAAATGAAAGATTTTGAGAGGGCAGTAAAAATACACTATCAAGATCAGGCGCAAAGTGACGGTTCATATTCGCAAGTTGCCATTCATATTCAAAATCAGAAACAGAGCGGACACCGCGAATTAAAATGGTGGCTTGTTGTTGCTTAGCAAAGTTAGCCATCAGTTCACTAAATCCCACCACTTCAACATTAGGTAAATGGCTTGTCACTTCTCTGGCTAAATTAACCCGCTCTTCTAAGGTGAACATAGGATTTTTACGGGCGCTATCAGCAATCGCTAATAAAACCGTATCAAACATACCTGCCGCACGCGTTAAAATATCAATATGACCATAAGTGATAGGATCAAAGGTTCCGGGATAGATAGCTTTATTTTTCATGATTTACAGTCTTCTGGCTGAGTTCCCATAAAGAGGCGTATTTATTAAAGGTATACTGTGCGTTAACAAATGCCAGTATTAATCCCTGTTTCCCATCTAAAAAACCCATTCTTAACAGCCATGTCTTAAAAAAAGCACCAGCAGTATGGCTTAAGATAGAACTATAACTTGTTGTTCTACCTTGTTGATGGCGTTCTTTTGCCCATTCGGAGGCATATTTTAGCTGTTTTTGCTGAAATTCCATTAAATCACGGCAGGTAAGATGCAGTAGATCACCCTGCAAGGTTTTTACTGTTGCATCTTTTGTTTCTAATGATTCATGCACTAAATTATCGTTATATTGATAATGCTCACGGGCATATAAACGTGTCACTTTATCGGGATACCAACCGCTGTGTTTCATAAATCGCCCCATAAATAAGTTACGGCGAGCACAGTTATAAACGACATTTTCTTCAGGTTGTTGCAATACTGCGAGGATACTGCTTTTGAGTTCAGGAGTGACGCGTTCATCACTATCAATCATAAAAATATAATCACCAGAGGCATATTGCTGCGCTAATTGGCGTTGTTTACCAAACCCAGGCCATTCACTGTTGATAAAGACTTTAGCCCCTTTCTCTGTCGCAATACGGCAGGTGTCATCTTGGCTACCAGAATCTAATACAATGATTTCATCAGCCCATTGTACTGAGTCTAAGCATTCACCAATGATATCAGCTGCATTTTTGCTGATCATCACCACAGAAAGGCGCTTACTTTGGCTCATTAGTGACTCCGTGGAGGAAGATAAGGTGAAAGTAAGGTAAGTAAACGCAGTAATGCCCCTTGATTTTCATGAAGCACTTCAACTGCATGACGACCATAATAACGGCGATAATCTTCATCATTAAGCAATGAAGCAATAGCAGTCGCCATCGATTCACTGTCTGTAACCGTAATTAATCCTTCAGCTTGGTCAAGCTTGGCACAGATATTTTTAAAATTAAAAGTATAAGGTCCCATGATAACAGGGATAGCGTGAGCGGCGGCTTCTAAAGGATTATGACCACCACGCTCAACCAAACTCCCTCCAACAAAGGCTAAATCTGCAATACCATAGAGCAACATAAGCTCGCCCATTGTATCGCCAATAACCACTTGCGTTTGTGCATCTGGCACAGCATCGGTACTTCGTAAGGTATATTTTAACCCTGCTTCGCGCGTTAATTGTTCGGCTTTAGGAAAACGCTCTGGGTGGCGAGGGACTAAAATTAACAAAAGCTGAGGAAATTGTGTCAGTAGCTTTTTATGTGTCTCTAAAATAATGGTTTCTTCACCCTCATGGGTACTTGTTGCTATCCAAACCGGGCGGTGAGCAGCCCATTGACGGCGCAAAGCAACCGCTCTTGCAGCTAACTCTGGGGTGACAGAAATATCAAATTTTAGGCTACCTGTAACATGTAAATGTGAACGTTTTAAACCAAGCTCGATAAATCGTTCACCATCTTCCTGATTTTGAGCAGCAATCAAAGTGATTTTTTGGAGCATCGTTTTGACAAAGCTGCCCAATTTTTGGTAACCCGCAGCAGAGCGCTCTGATAAACGTGCATTAGCAATAATCAACGGGATTTTTCGTTGATGAAGTTTTGAAATTAGGTTAGGCCATAACTCCGTTTCCATAATGATCACCAATTTTGGGTCAACCGTTTTAAGAAAACGATTAACTGAACCGGGTAAATCATAAGGAAGATAGACATGGTAAACATCATCACCAAATGCAGAACGCACACGTTCTGAGCCAGTTGGCGTCATAGTAGTGACGGTAATGGGTAAATCAGGATAGTGATGACGAAGGGCACGAACAAGCGGCACTGCGGCGAGTGTTTCACCGACAGAAACGGAATGCAATAATATACCCTGAGGGACGACTTTGCCTTTGCAAAAGCCATAGCGCTCTCCCCACCGTTTACGGTAGGCGGGTGCTTTACGGCTGCGTAATAAAAGACGCAACCAAATCAGAGGTTGAATAAGGTAAAGAAGTACCTGATATAAACGCAACAACATGCTATCAAATTCACTTATCTGGACGAACGCTTATAGTATCACACTGTGTGAGAGAAAGTGTGTAAAACAAGTAAGCGCGGATTAAGGAATTAAAGCGATATACTGCTTTAAAATATGGTTTAGTTCAAATTTTGCATAGGATGATGGCAATATTTGAGGTTGTGAATAATACGCAAGGCGAAGTTTTTCTGCGAGAGAGTCACTATCCATTGTAGAGAGGTAATCAGAAAGCTCGTCTGTCATAATTTCGCTGACCCCACCAGGGCATCGAGTACTGACGATAGGCACACCACATATTAATGCTTCAATTAATACAGTAGGAAGCCCTTCACTATCAGAGCTTAATGCAACCACTTTAGCGCCTTTGATTGCAGGGAGAGGGTTTGGGATAAAACCCGCAAGTGTGACTTTCTCCACTAAGTTAAGTTGTTTAATTTGAGCTTCTAATTGCTGTTTAACGGTGGGAGTACCTTCACCTAATATAATGAGTTGGCAAGGTAAATCGGCTTTAGCAAAAGCCTCAATTAATCTGTCTTGTCTTTTTACTTCATGTAATCGACCCACATGCAAGATATAATCTTGTTCGGCAAATGGATTAGAAAGGGTAGCTTTTTGCTGTATTTCTTCAATATTAAATGGGTTATAAATAGTTTTTAGTTGTTCAGCATGAATACCAATGGCATTGATTAGATCATCTTTTACCGCATTAGAAACACAAACGAGATTTTTATCTCGATAAACTCGTTGGATTTTTATTTTTTTCAACCAATATGAAAATCCTGATTTATTACCAAGATAAGATTGAGAGTAAATGCCGTGAATACAGTACCAAACATTGCAGCTTTTTAGTTGTTTAGAGCGACAAACAATACGGTCTGTTTTATGTAAATTAGAAAGAACAAGCGCTGGGCGCCCTTTTTTAGCAAAAAGTTGAGTGAGTACATTATCAAGCGATTTTGCTCTACGCGATATTTCAGTTAATTTTCTAAAAATTCCACGATAGTTATCATGATCAACAATATAATCAATAAAATCAGGTAGTTCATACGCTAATTTATTATGTAAGGATAATAATGTGACTTGGTATCCAGCTTGATGAAAACCATTAGCTAGCCTGAGCGTGACATTTTCAGCGCCACCACCCGGTAATCCATCAATAATAAAAAGTATATGTTGTTGACTCACAAGGCTAATATCCGTTTATAAAGTGAAATAAGCTCGCCTGATAATCGTTGTGGTGTATAAGGGAGAATGGTCTCTCTCGCCACTTGTGACATCTCAGTCCACGCTGTTTCTTTTGGGATCTGTGTAATTGCATCAGTTAATGCTGAAATATCCAATGCATCACAAACAAATCCATTTTTACCATGTTGAATAAACTCTGCACCACCACAAGTCGTTGAGGTGATCACCGGTAAACCACACGATAATGCCTCAAGAATAACATTAGGAAAAGGGTCATAAAGAGTAGGAAGTAGTAATGCATCCGCGATTTGATAAAAATCGAGTGTTTTTTTCTGCATACCTAAAAAGAAAATGCGTTGCTCACAACCTAATTGTGTTGCGAGTTGTTCATATTTACGCTGATTTTTATCACTTCCAACTACTAACAATATAGCTGATGTCTTTGCTATTGCTGAGATAGCAGCTGCTAAGCCTTTACGTTCGAAGCCTGATCCCACATAAATAAAGCAAGGTACATCGTGTGGAATATTATATTGTGTTTTTAAGGTCTCTTTTTGAGAACTTGTTGCAGGTACGAAAGCATTATGGTCAATTGCATTATAAATGACAGTTATTTTATCGGCAGAAACACCAAAATCCTCAATAATTTCATTTTTAACCATCTGTGAATTACAGATAACTTGTTTTAATGCGGGATCGGCATACATCTGTTTTTCTGCATTCATTACATAGCGGTGGTATCTATCATAAAATAGCCAACGCCCTTTCCAATTAGGCAATATTCTTTGGCGTTGTAATAGCCATCGGCGATGTACACCATCACCAGCACGAAAAATATCACAACCTGCGATACGTTCATGGCTTTGAACAATATCAAAATGATTTTCCTGCCAACATGCTCTAGCTGCCTTAGCGAAACCCAATTCTCGGCTAATCCTGCCCAATTTTCGTGGATTGCATAAGTGAATATGCCAATCTGAATTAGTATCACCTTGCCATTCTCGCGTGATCACATTGAGTTCAAGGTCATCGTTGGATAATGCATCTAATGCGCGCGCAATAAAGCGTTCTGCTCCCCCATCTGGGCGATATTTTTGTCTGACAATGGCGAGTCGTAACGGGTGATTCATTAAGATAAATGCCTTATAGCTGTGTTGTAAACCACATCAACCGGAATAGCGGAAAGATAACGTTGTTGGGTGTCTGTCTTTATATGGTCTGGGTGTGGAATATCGTCATAATTGCCTGCCCATATTGTTTCACCTACTGCTTGCCAAGGGTGCCAATGTTCAAGTTTAGAAGGACCAAAAAGAGCAACTAAAGGCGTTTTTAATGCAGCAGCCATATGCATTGCGACAGAATCAACACCAATAAAAAGTCCTGCATTATCAATTAATACAGCAAGTTGAGATAAAGATGTTTGCCCAGCTAAAACCGTTATCACATCTTTGTTTGGGCAGCGTGCCAAAATAGTTTGTATCATCTCTAATTCTTTTGCTTCTGGGCCCGAAGTTAACACTACGGAATAATGATTTTGCTGAAGCTTTGTAATTAAAGTCGCCATTTTATCTTCATCCCAGCATTTGAAAAACCAGCGAGAGGTTGGTTGTATAACGATATAGTTTTTAGGGAGATGATATTTTTCAATAGTCTCAGTTAACCACTGTTTATCTGCTTCGCTATAAGCCATCATAACATCTGAAATAATAGGAATATTAAGTGGAGCAAGGATACTCAGATTTTGTTCAACAGTGTGTAGCTGTCCATGATCTGCCGTAGAGACAATAATATTGTGGCATTTTTGCCAAAACTGACTGTTTTTGCGCTTTTCAAATTCAAAACCTAAGCGCACTTGTGCTTTAGTGACTAAAGCAAAAATGGCAGCTTTCCACTGATCAGCTAAATTAACAACTAAATCATATTGTTGTTTTTGTAATATTCGACCAAGCTCCCACTCTTTTTTTAATCGAGTGAATTTACCTTGATGTTTCCAATTACGATCAAGATAAAAAATATTATTGATGAATGGGTTGTGCTCAAGCATAGGTAATGTTTCTTTGTATAATAAAACATCAATCGTTGCATTAGGATAAGCTGATTTTAATGAGCATATAACGGGCGTCGTTAATAACATATCTCCATGATGTTGGAGTTTAATAACCAGTATTCTATTAAATGATTGATTTATATTAGTCATAATTACTTTAGCTTTAGTGAGATACTCTAATTGTAAACAAAACAGCCAAAAGCATCCATAAAACCTAATTTATATTGATTGAATTGATGTTTTACACTGCATGCCATAGTATTAAATATAAATTTATTAGCCTATTATCCATTAATTGGCAGGGTATGCATGAAAAAACCAGCATTTATTATCACATTAGATACCGAAGGCGATAATCTTTGGGAAAACGAACGTGATATCACCACAAAAAATACGCATTTTTTACCCCGTTTTCAGCAACTTTGCGAGCATTTTCATTTTAAACCCGTTTGGCTAACAAATTACGAAATGGTAATGGATGATGCCTATATTGAGTTTGCTCGTGATGTTATTGCACGTAATACGGGTGAAATTGGTATGCACTTACATGCATGGAATAGCCCACCACTTGTACCTTTAACCAATGATGATTTACATCATCAGCCTTACTTAGTTGAATATCCTAAAGATCAAATGCGAGAAAAAATCGCGTTAATGACTGACTTACTTGAAAATAAACTACAAACCAAAATGTTAAGTCATCGAGCGGGTCGTTGGGCATTTAATGAAATTTATGCACAGCTTTTAGTTGAATTTGGTTATCAAGTTGATTGCTCTGTAACACCTAAAGTGGATTGGCGTTTTACCAAAGGTGATCCCGCACAATCGGGTGGAACAAATTACACTGATTTTCCAAGTCATGCTTATTTTATGGATCTAGAGGATATCACTAAAGCAGGAAATTCAACGTTGCTAGAAGTGCCGATGAGTATTCAATATAAGCACTCACCTTTAATGAATAAATTTAAGCAAGGTTACGATAAATTAAGAGGTAAACAGCGGGCACCTTCTGTAAATTGGCTACGTCCTAAAGGCGGAAATGTACACCAGATGATTGAAGTAGCAGAAAAATCTTTAGCACAAGGTCATGATCATATTGAGTTTATGTTGCACTCGTCTGAATTTATGCCAGGTGGTAGCCCCACATTCCGCACAGAAAAAGATATCGAAGGGCTATATAACGATTTAGAAACGCTATTTAGTTTCTTAAAAGATAAAGTGCAGGGCATGACGCTGGCTGAGTATTATCAAAGTAAAGTACAGGCAAAATAAAATGAAGTTGAAAAAACTGAAATGGGTACATAACTTCTTAAATATCTATAACCCACTTTTTGGCAAGATGAAAAAAACGGATACATTTTCATCAGATATTCAATTTAACAGCATTCTTATTTTTTCAACGACTGCGCTTGGGGATTTTATGTTTAATACCCCAGCGATAAGAGCCATTCGTGCGCATTATCCAGATGCTCATATCACATTAGTTTCGAGTGAGAAAAATAGGTTATTAGTTGAAAACTATGACCAAATAGACAGTGTGATTTATTGGGATAATAAAATAAAAAACTTACTTCCTATTGTCTTACAGGCAAAAAAATATAAGCCTGAATTAGCTGTAATTTTACATTCTCACCTCCCTTATGATGTGCTATTCGCAGTAATGGCAGGTTGCCAATATATTTTGCGTAATACTTTTCATGAACTTCCTAAGTGGTTTACAAAATGGATTGTTGCTGATCATAACACCACACCAGTACATCTTGTTCAAAGTAAATTAGATCTTGTCAGTCATTTAGGCATCACAAATGTAAGCACTGATATGGAGCTCCCTTGTAAGATAAAGTTATTACCAAAAATAGAATATAAAGTGATCGGCTTTCAGATGGGAACGTCAACGCCAGAACGGAGATGGGCTGTCTCTCATTTTGTCGAGTTAGCTAAAAAATTAATTAACAGTGATAATTCATTGATAATTAAGTTAATTGGTGCTCCTCATGAACAAGGTTTATCTGATGAATTTTTCAAATTACTTCCTGTTAATTATCACAAAAATATAGAAAACTTAGTTGGTAAAACGTCATTACCAGACTTATTAAGTCATATCAATATGATGAACGTATTAGTGACTGGTGATACAGGACCCTTACATTTAGCGATTACATTAAAACGACCAACTGTGAGTTTATTTGTCACCGCAAATCCTTGTTCAACAGGTCCTTACCAAGATCTTGAGCTACATACCGTGATTAAGAAAGAGCCTCTCTTTTGTGAAGCTCCAGAGTCGATTATGGATGTAATTACTGTTGATGAAGTCTTTAATGCAGTCAATAAAACCCTAAAAGGCTAGTGATCTTTAGGGTTTATAAGACTAAATATCAAGAAGGTCGAATATTTGCTGTGGCTTTATCTCACCAATATCTCCACCTTCTGCTTTCACAGACATTTGTGCCTTACCGTAACCGCCGATTAAACCAGGATCGGTAGGGCCAAATAGAGTGATATTCGGTTTATCTAATGCCGCGGTTAAGTGGCTTAACCCCGTATCCACAGAAACTACACTTTTTGCACCAGCAATCACTTGAGCAACATCCGCGAGCGACATTTTTGGCAATACATCAACATAGTCAAAATCTTTAGCTAGGCGGATAGCGCGTTGATGTTCATGCTCTGCGCCCCAAGGTAACTTAATGCGCAATCCTGAATCAGCGAGTAGGGCGATTAATTCTCGCCAATGAGATTCTGGCCAGTGTTTTTCATCACGGGTTGTTGCGTGCAAGAATACCAAATAAGGGCGTTCATCAAAGGATGGAAGTGAGAGAAAATGCTGTGCAATCCCATAATCACCTTGAGATTGTGGAATGGGATAATTTAAGCTCAGCGCAAAGAGTTGGCGAATACGTTCAACCGCATGCATTTTTTTGCTGACATCATGGCGAACATTGTAGAAAAAACTAGCTAAAGGCTCGCGGGCGCATTGACGAGAATAGCCGTGTTTAGTGCCTTTGGCGTAGCGTGTCACTAAAAATGCACTTTTTAGTAAACCTTGTGCATCAATCACAGCATCATAATGATGAGCTTGAATCGCTTGACGAAATTGTGAGCGCTCAGCACGAATAGGCGCACTAAACCAATTTTTACGCCAACGGCGTATTGCTACTGGAATAACAGTATCAACAGCTTGGTGCCAGCTTGGAATTTGTGCAAAGCCTTCTTCAACAGCCCAGTCAAAACGGATATCAGGATACGCATTTATTGCATCAGTCAATGCGGGCAATGTATGTAAAACATCTCCCATAGAGGAGGTTTTAACGATTAATACCCGCTTCACGCTGATGGCTCCGTTGACAACAAATGTTCAAGTTCCGCAAAGACTTGCTCTGGCTGAATATCAATTAAGCTTTGGTGATAGCCTTGTTCAGCATCCCCTTTACGGATTTTGTGATAACCTGTAATTAAACGGATCACACGCGCTTTATGGGATAACGGAGGTGTAAAATCAGGGCTACTTGGGCCGTAAAGTGCGACTAATGGGCGTTCTAATGCAGCTGCTACATGCATTAAACCAGAATCATTACTGACGACGGCTTTGCAAGACGCAATCAAATTAACCGCTTGTTCAAGGCTGGTTTCACCTGCCAGATTAAAACAGGCTTCACGTGCTTCTGGCGTTAGGGCTTGTTTTATCTCTTCACCCGCTTCTTTATCTTTTTGAGAGCCAAAAAGGAAAATCTGATAACCCTGCTCAGCAATTAATTTTTGTGCTAAAGCTGCATAATGATAATGAGGCCAACGTTTTGCAGGACCAAATTCAGCACCGGGGCAAAAACCAATTGCAGGGCGCTGTGTAGATAATGAAAATTGAGTCAATGTGGTAGATATATCACGCTCTGTAACCGATAACTTAGGCCAAAGCAGAGGTTGAGGTAAATCTGTCGCTTTTTGGACTTTTTGCTTGTCATAAGCTAGAGCCACATAGCGTTCAACCATCAGCGGGAAGGCATCTTTATCTAAAGGGCGTAAATCATTTAATAGGCCATAACGCATTTCTCCACGCCAGCCTGTGCGCTTAGGAATATCTGCAAAGAAAGGGACTAATGCAGATTTAAACGAGTTAGGTAATACATAAGCGTGCGTGTAACCATTTTCTCTTAATTGCTTTCCTAAACGACGACGCTCACCAATCGCTAATGCACCATGACCTAACGGCATTGGGATGGCATTATCAACTTCTGGCATTTTTTCAAGTAATGGACGGCACCACGCTGGTGCCATCACATCAATCGTTGCCGCAGGATGTAATGCTTTCAATGTACGATAAAGACTTTGAGACATCATCATGTCCCCGACCCATGAAGGCCCTACCACAAAGATTTTCATAAACAGCGATTACTTACCTTGATTTAACCATTGCATATAAAGCTCAACGCCTTCGGCAACCGTTTTAAATGGTGCGGTATAACCTGCTTTACGTAAGTTTGTGAGATCTGCTTGTGTAAAGGCTTGATAACGACCTTTCAATTTTTCTGGAAATTCAATATGTTCGATAGAGAGATCTTTATCTTTATGGTGCGCAATAACTGCGTTTGCAACCGCTTGGAATGATTCAGCGCGGCCTGTACCACAGTTAAAAATTCCCGATACATTATTGCGCCAGAACCATAAATTAACCGCAGCCACATCACCTACATAAATAAAGTCGCGTTGGAAGGTTTCGCTACCTTCAAATAACTTAGGATTTTGTCCAGCATTTACTTGGTTATTTAAGTGGAATGCAACACTTGCCATACCGCCTTTATGTCCTTCACGAGGGCCATAAACATTAAAATAACGGAAGCCACAAATCATCGATTCTGCTTCAGGTAAAATTTGGCGTACATATTCATCGAATAGGAATTTTGAATAACCGTAGACATTTAAAGGTGCTTCGTATTTTCTATCTTCGATAAAGTTATCTGTACGACCGCCATAAGTGGCAGCCGAAGAGGCATATAAGAAAGGAATTTGGCGTTCAAGACAAAAATGAAGTAGCTCTTTAGAATATTGATAGTTGTTATCCATCATATATTTGCCATCCCACTCAGTGGTCGATGAGCAAGCACCTTCATGGAAAACTGCATCGATATCGCCGAAATCATCACCAGCAACAACGCTCGCAATAAAATCTTCTTTATCCATGTAATCGGTAATATTCAGATCGACCAAATTCACGAACTTGGTGCCATCTTTAAGGTTATCAACAACCAATATATCGGTATAACCTTCATCATTTAATGCTTTAACAATATTGCTGCCGATAAAACCTGCACCGCCCGTGACGATAATCATGTGGCTACCCCTTCATATAAAAATCTAAAAATTAGCTCTAGGTCTATAATAACACTGAACAGCATTAACGGTAGTATTCATCACGGAACAACAGGCTGAAATTCTCGATAAACACAGTGTGTATTAGTGATCTTAATTACATAAATAACATTATTTATTTACATTTGTCGTTTTTAATAGAACAAAGGAATAGAATAAGAAACAATAACGACTACATTATAATCAAAAATGTATGTTACCTCTTTTCGCCCTGTAGTCTTAGGAGAAAGTATGTCTACCCACTCTTTCTATCAACAAATTAATCAACAACTCGAACAAACTCGTCAAGATGGCCTCTTTAAAAATGAGCGTATCATCACTTCTTCACAAAACGCAGATATCGCCGTTGCTGACGGAAGCCATGTTATTAACTTTTGTGCTAATAACTATTTAGGTTTGGCTAATCATCCCAAACTGATTGAAGCAGCAAAAGCAGGTATGGATAGTCACGGTTTTGGTATGGCATCTGTACGTTTTATTTGTGGTACTCAAGATTCACATAAAACATTAGAAAATAAAATTGCTGAATTTTTAGGTATGGAAGATGCCATTTTGTATTCATCTTGCTTTGATGCCAATGGTGGATTATTTGAAACATTAATGGGGCCCGAAGATGCGATTATTTCTGATGCCTTAAACCATGCTTCTATTATTGATGGTGTGCGTTTATGTAAAGCGAAGCGTTATCGCTACGCCAATAACAATATGGCAGAACTGCGCGCACAACTTGAAAAAGCTAAAGCAGAGAATGCTCGCCACATTATGATCGCGACAGACGGCGTATTTTCTATGGATGGTGTGATTGCAGATCTTAAAAGTATCTGTGATTTAGCGGATGAATTTGGTGCCTTAGTGATGGTCGATGATTCGCATGCCGTGGGTTTTGTGGGTGAACAAGGCCGCGGAACTCATGAGTATTGTGATGTGATGGACAGAGTCGACATTATCACGGGCACTTTAGGTAAAGCCTTAGGCGGTGCATCGGGTGGTTACACCGCAGCACGCAAAGAAGTGGTTGAGTGGTTACGTCAGCGTTCTCGCCCTTATTTATTTTCCAACTCGTTAGCACCTGCAATTGTTTCTGCCTCTATTGCTGTTTTAGATATGCTGAAAACAGGCGATGAAATACGTGCTCGTTTATGGCGTAACGCTTCGCTTTTCCGTGAAAAAATGAGTGCGGCAGGCTTTACATTGGCGGGTGCTGATCACGCGATTATTCCAGTGATGCTAGGCGACGCTAAATTAGCACAAGAGTTTGCAACCCGCTTACTTGATGAAGGGATTTATGTCACAGGATTCTTCTATCCTGTTGTACCACAAGGCCAAGCTCGTATTCGTACACAAATGTCGGCAGCACATACTACTGAACAAATTGAGCGTGCAGTGGCGGCATTTATCAAAATCGGCAAACAACTTAATGTGATTGCATAAGGTTCCCATATGAAAGCATTGTCAAAATTAAAAGCGCAAGAAGGTATCTGGATGACCGATGTTCCAGTACCTGAACTTGGTCATAACGATGTGATGATCAAAATTCGTAAAACAGCAATTTGTGGCACTGATGTTCATATTTATAACTGGGACGAGTGGTCACAAAAAACAATTCCTGTTCCTATGGTTGTAGGTCATGAATATATCGGCGAAATTGTTGCGATAGGACAGGAAGTGAAAGGTTTTAATATTGGTGATCGCGTCTCTGGTGAAGGGCATATCACTTGTGGTCATTGCCGTAATTGCCGTGGTGGTCGTACGCATTTATGCCGTAATACCATTGGGGTGGGTGTAAATCGCCCGGGCTGTTTTGCTGAATATCTGGTTATCCCTGCCTTTAATGCATTTAAAATTCCAGACAATATTCCTGATGAATTAGCAGCTATTTTTGACCCATTTGGTAATGCCGTTCATACCGCGTTATCTTTTGATTTAGTGGGAGAAGATGTGCTGGTTTCTGGTGCTGGCCCAATTGGTATTATGGCTGCTGCAATTTGTAAACATGTGGGTGCACGTCATGTGGTGATCACGGATGTTAATGAATATCGCCTTGATCTTGCGAAAAAAATGGGTGTTACCCGAGCAGTTAATGTCAGCAAAGAAAACTTAATCGATGTGATGAAAGAGCTAGGCATGACAGAAGGTTTTGATGTGGGATTAGAAATGTCAGGTGCACCACCTGCGTTTCGTACCATGCTGAATACTATGAATCATGGCGGTCGTATTGCCCTTTTAGGTATTCCGCCTTCTGATATGGCGATTGATTGGGGACAAGTTATCTTTAAGGGATTGTTTATTAAAGGTATCTATGGCCGTGAGATGTTCGAAACATGGTATAAAATGGCGGCACTTATTCAGTCTGGCCTTGATCTCTCGCCTATTATTACTCATCAATTCCCAATTGATGAATTTCAAAAAGGCTTTGATATCATGCGTTCAGGTCAATCGGGTAAAGTGATTTTAGATTGGCAGTGATATGTGATAGCTAAGCAAAAAAAGAGCCTTTTAAGGCTCTTTTTTGTTGCATTATTTTTCAACTTCACCGATTTCGTTCGGAGTAGGCGTAGGCGGTATTTTCTTTTTTTCTGAGGAGCTAAACCCGCTTGATAAGGTATTAATCAGCGTACTTTTTTTCATCGAAATAATGGCTTCTTGTGCGGGTTTTAACCAAGACGCAGGTTTTGGCTCTTGTGGTTGTTCTGTTGGCGGTACAACTTTGGGTGGTTCTGGTTGTATTGGTTTTTCTGCCTGTGGTTTTAATAGAGTACTCGGTGCAACCAGTTGAATATCAGCAGGTAATAAAGGCAACTGCTGCTGTAATGCTCGGACGGTTGAAGGGTGAGGGTGTCCAATCGCAATTGCAGAGCCATTCTTTCGTGCTAAAGCAATAGCGCGAGCGAGTTGTTGTCTTGTTTCAGCTTCGGTTTGTACGTTATCGAGAAAAACATGACGGCGTAAAGAGGGAACACCTGCGGCTTTTGCAGCAATGGCCGCTTGTGTATTACCAATGGTCACGCTATCTAAAAAATAGAGGTTTGAGTGATTAAGGGCTTTAATGACTCTATCCATCGCTTGTCTATCGGAGGTCATCGCACTACCCATATGGTTATTCATACCGACAGCGAAAGGAACATTACTAATAGCATGCTGAATAATGCGGTTAATTTCATCCTGACCCATAGAAGGTTTTAGGGTATCGCGCTCTAGAGGTTGTTTGCTAATAGGAGCCATTGGCATGTGGATCAGGATTTCTCGCCCTTGAGCATGAGCTTTAGTTGCCATTTCTTTACCATGAGGGGAATCAGGTAAAATAGCGATAGACACTGCCGTAGGAAGTTGTAAAACTTGGTTATCTTCTTTTTTACGATAACCAAAATCATCAATCACAATGGCTAATTTGGCTGCGAATGTGGGAGTACTCACAACCAGACTTAGCAACATTAAACTAAGTAAAAAAGAATGCTTGCGTTGTAATGTGCCAAGTAATTTCAAACCTACCTCCCAAGCCAAGGAACTGGATTTACCGCTTTCCCTTGACGTCTAATTTCAAAATAGAGTGCTGAACGCTCTTGCCCACCACTGTTACCGACTAAAGCAATAGCTTGTCCAGCTTTAACTTGCTGACCTACATTCACTAAAGCACTTTGGTTATAACCGTAAAGACTCATATCGCCTTTACCGTGTTCAACCACGACGACTAAACCATAGCCTTGAAGCCAATCGGCTAACAACACGCGACCATCAGCAATAGCTTTCACTTCGGTACCTTGCGTCGCGGGTATAACAATACCTTTCCAACGTAATTCTCCAGAGCCAGAAATAGACTCGCCAAAACGGTGTAATAAAGAGCCTCTGATAGGCCAAATGGCTTGTCCAGCAGGTCTACCCAAACCGCCTGTACGAGACATCAATGATTGCTCTTCGGCTGTTGGTTTATAGGTTGAACCTCGTTGTTGTGCTTCACGCTGTTTTGCTGCAATGCGAGCGGCTTCTCGGGCCTCTCGCTCAGCACGGGCTTTGGCTTCACGCTCTGCTTGTGCAATTTTATTTCTTAACTGTGCTTCGTTAGCCCGCATAGTGGCTAAATTTTTCTGATCCGCTTTTAATGTTGATTCAAGTTGAGTTAGCGTTTTTTGGCGAGCGGCTAATGCGTTATCAAGCTTTTGCTTCTCTTGTTGTTGCTTTGTGAGAACTTGTTTTTGTTCATTTTGTTTTGCTTGTTGAGCGTTTTTTTCCGCTTCAAGTTCTTTTGAGGTTTGAGCAAGCTCTGCCATTGTTTCTTTACGCGCATCATTAATATAGCTGTAATACGCTAAGATACGCTCTTCACGCTGGCCTTCTTCACCACGAAATAGAAGCTCTATACCTTGATGTTTACCTTGACGATAAGCCGCATCCATTTGGCGAGCTAATAATTCTTGTTGAGACTGATACTGTTTTTGTAAGCGTGCAATATTTGCTGTAATGGTTTTGATCTCTTTGCCTAACGTTTGTAAGCGATTTTGTGTTTCATGCACAGAGCGACCAGCACTAGAAATTTGGGTTTCCTGTGTTTTTAATTGATTAAGAAGGGCTGTACGTTGTTTTTGTTGTTCTTGAACCTGTTTTTCTTTTTCAGCAATCGTGGTTTGTAAATCTTTTAGCTGATTACGATTATCCGTTAATGTGTTCGCAAAAACAGGGGATGCAGAAAAGAGAGAGGTGCTAATAAGCAACGTGATTAACGGTAAAGAAAATACACGATAAGACGGATGTGTTTTTTTTTGAAGATCCATTTTCTCTGCCATCTGACCAACGTACCTTTCATAACAGTTTGTAAGATTATTTCATGTCACAAAACAACTGACCAGCTAACACGAAATAAAGCCGAAATTTCAGATAATACCTAACAGGTAATCTATTCAATTAATAAGAGATTATAAAGCAATAATAATAGGAGAGCGGAAAAAAGAGGCAATCTGTGTGACAGCGCAATAGAATATCACGCTGTCCACGAGAGAGATTATTCGACGATAGTACCCCAAAGGTCATATTCGTCAGCATGTTCAATAAGAACACGCACGATTTGCCCTGGCTCTACATCAAATTGCTCATTGAGGTAAACAGCACCATCAATTTCAGGAGCATCAGCCATGCTACGACCAATCGCGCCTTCTTCATCGACTTCATCAATCATAACCAGCAATACTTTGCCGATTTTTTCTTGTAGGCGTTCAGTCGAAATTTGTTGTTGCAACTGCATAAAGCGATGATAACGTTCTTCTTTCACTTCTTCAGGCACTTGATCCGCCAGTTCATTTGCTTTTGCACCATCAACAGGGCTGTATTTAAAGCAACCTACGCGATCTAAACGTGCTTCGGTGAGGAAATCCAACAACATTTGGAAATCTTCTTCTGTTTCACCCGGAAAACCAACAATAAAGGTAGAACGTAAGGTTAATTCAGGGCAAATTTCACGCCAGCGTTTTACGCGCTCTAAGGTACGTTCAACGGCACCTGGGCGTTTCATCAGTTTTAAGATCTTAGGGCTAGCATGCTGAAGCGGAATATCTAAATAAGGCAAAATTTTGCCTTCAGCCATTAAAGGAATGACATCATCAACATGTGGGTATGGATAAACGTAGTGTAAACGAACCCAAATGCCTAATTTTGCCAGTTGTTCACATAAACTGACCATACTGGTTTTGACAGGCATTCCATCCCAAAAACCCGTTTGATGTTTAGTATCAACACCGTAAGCAGAAGTATCTTGAGAGATAACAAGTAACTCTTTTACGCCTGCATTAACTAATCTTTTAGCTTCACCTAATACTTCACCAATTGGACGACTGTCTAAATCGCCTCGCATTGATGGAATAATGCAGAAAGTACAACGGTGATTACAGCCTTCAGATATTTTTAAATAGGCGTAATGACGAGGCGTTAATTTTACACCTTGTTCAGGAACAAGGCTGAGAAAAGGATTGTGATCAGGTTTTGGTACATAGTGGTGAATATGAGATAAAACTTGCTCATAACTATGAGGCCCTGTGATTTCGAGTACTTTTGGGTGCACTTCACGAATTTGGTTCTCTTTTGCACCTAAACAGCCAGTAACAATCACTTTACCGTTTTCATCGAGTGCTTCACCAATCGCTTCTAGCGATTCTTGTACTGCGCTGTCAATAAACCCACAGGTGTTGACGATGACTAAATCAGCATCATTATAGGTAGGAACAACTTGATAACCTTCTGTGCGCAGTTCGGTTAGGATACGTTCAGAGTCCACTAAATTTTTAGGACAACCTAATGAAACGAATCCAATTTTAGGCACTTGATTTGTTTGCGACATGCTCGTGTTCTCAATACTTTTAAATAAATAACAGATAGTTGTTGTATCTCAGACAGGTATAAATCTTACGTAAAATGGGCGATTTTATACGTAAGTAGCCATTATAAGGGATGCTGATTTATTAATAGCTTGCCTGAAGAGGGATCCTGTAGAGTAAAAAGGCAATGCCTTTTCAATTCATCATTTTTCACGGAACCGGCGCTAATGGTACATAAATCCGTCAATAAAAAAAATGATTGTTGAGAAACTTTCCGCAAAAATAGAAAGAGAAACGCAGGAATAGGCTGTAATTGCGCCATGACAAAGGTATACTTTGGCTCTTTGATACTATTTTTAACTAACGAGAGTGATTGCATCCTATGCTGCAAGAAGTAATGCAATTTTTCAACCGGCACACCCTGTTAAGTTTTGTTTGGGTCGCATTGCTGGTGGCGGTCATTGTATTGACCTTTAAAGGGCTTTTTTCTAAGACGAAAAATATTTCCCGTACAGAAGCGATTTCTTTGATAAACAAAGAGAATGCGGTGTGTGTTGATATCCGTAGCCGTGATGAGTTCCGTAAAGGACACATCATTGATTCTATCAATTTAACGCCTTCTGAAATCAAAAGTAATAATATTGCTGAGCTGGAGAAATATAAATCACAGCCAGTTATTGTTGTGTCACCATCAGGCATTGAAGGTGCAAAACCTGCTGAGAGCCTAATTAAACTCGGTTTTGAAAAAGTCTTTATCTTAAAAGATGGTCTTTCAGGCTGGAGTGGTGAGAATTTACCACTGGCTAAAGGTAAAAAGTAACGAGCGGGCAGATTGAGTTCTATACTTACTGCTATTCAATTAATAAGGATATAAAAAGGTAAGATTATTATGTCAGAACAGCAAAACCAAGAGATGACTTTTCAAATTCAACGTATCTATACAAAAGATATCTCTTTTGAAGCGCCTAATGCCCCACAAGTTTTCCAAAAAGAGTGGCAACCAGAAGTTAAATTAGATCTGGATACTTCTTCTAATACTTTAGCTGAAAACGTCTATGAAGTTATTCTGCGCGTGACTGTAACCGCAACAATGGATAACGAAACTGCATTCCTGTGTGAAGTTCAACAAGCAGGTATCTTTACCGTTGAAGGTATCGAAGGCACTCAATTAGCACATTGCTTAGGTGCATATTGCCCTAACGTTCTGTTCCCTTATGCTCGTGAATGTATCACTAACTTAGTGAGCCGTGGTACTTTCCCACAACTGAATTTAGCACCAGTTAACTTTGATGCGTTGTTTATGAACTATTTACAACAGCAACAAACTGATGCCGCTAATGAAGGGGCTGAAGAAGCTTAATGAACGCTTCTATGACAGTTATCGGTGCCGGTTCATACGGCACCGCTTTAGCGATTACACTGGCACGCAATGGTCATGACGTTGTGCTTTGGGGTCATGATCCTGCTCATGTTGCTGCGTTAGAGCAAGCTCGCTGTAATCAGGCATTTCTGCCCGATGTTTCCTTTCCTGATAGTTTATACATGGAAGCTTCTTTGCAAAAAGCCATTGAAGCCAGCCGTAATATTCTGGTTGTGATCCCAAGCCATGTTTTTGGTGATGTATTACAACAGATCAAACCCTTTTTACGTCAGGATGCGCGTGTTGTTTGGGCGACAAAAGGACTTGAGGCACATACTGGTCGCTTATTGCAAGATGTAGCGCGTGAAGTATTAGGTAATGAAATCCCGCTAGCAGTTTTATCAGGCCCTACCTTTGCGAAAGAGCTTGCGGCAGGTCTACCTACTGCGATTTCTGTGGCATCAACGGATAATACCTTCTCTGAAGAACTTCAACAGTTGTTCCATTGTGGCAAAAGCTTCCGTGTTTATAAAAACCCTGACTTTATCGGTGTGCAATTAGGTGGCGCGGTAAAAAACGTGATTGCTATTGGTGCGGGTATGTCTGATGGTATGGGCTTTGGTGCTAATGCACGTACCGCACTGATTACCCGAGGTCTTGCTGAAATGAGCCGTTTAGGGAAAGCATTAGGTGCAGATGCAGCAACCTTTATGGGAATGGCAGGGTTAGGTGATTTAGTCTTAACCTGTACTGATAACCAATCTCGTAATCGTCGATTCGGCATGATGCTAGGTCAAGGTTTTGATGTTGATACTGCCCAAGAGAAAATCGGGCAGGTAGTTGAAGGTTATCGTAATACCAAAGAAGTTCGCGCATTAGCAGAACAAGTTGGTGTTGAAATGCCTATCACTGAGCAGATCTACCAGATTTTATATCAGCATAAAGATGCCAAAGAAGCGGCATTATCTTTATTAGGCCGCGCAACGAAAGATGAGATAGACAGCAATCTGTTCTAAGTCTATTTTAGATAGTCAGTTATTTATTTCTGTTTTAAACATAAGAAGCCTAAGTTTTTACTTAGGCTTCAATGTAAAAGAATGAGAGTGAGTATGTCGCTAGAAGAGCTAAAAAGAGTCTGGGATCATATTAAAAATGAAGCAAGATGTTTGGCAGATTGCGAGCCAATTTTGGCCAGTTTCTTCCATGCGACATTACTCAAGCATGAAAATTTAGGCAGTGCTTTAAGTTATATGTTGGCGAACAAGCTGGCAACTCAGACAATGCCTGCGATTGCTGTGCGTGAGATTGTTGAAGAAGCATATCGCAGCGATAATTCTATGATTGAATCTGCCGCTTATGATATTTCTGCTGTTCGTTTACGCGATCCTGCTGTTGATAAATACTCCACACCTCTGCTTTATCTAAAAGGTTTCCATGCCTTACAAGCTTATCGCATAGCCCATTGGTTATGGGGGCAAGATCGTAAAGCACTTGCCATTTACCTACAAAACCAGATTTCAGTCACTTTTGGTGTTGATATTCATCCTGCCGCCCGCATTGGTCATGGCATAATGCTCGATCACGCGACAGGTATTGTGATTGGTGAAACGGCTATCGTAGAGAATGATGTCTCTATTTTACAATCTGTTACCTTAGGTGGTACAGGTAAAACTTGCGGTGATCGCCATCCTAAAGTACGCGAAGGTGTGATGATTGGTGCAGGTGCTAAAATACTCGGCAATATCGAGATTGGTCGCGGTGCTAAAATTGGCGCTGGCTCTGTGGTATTACATGAAGTGCCAGCACATACTACGGTTGCAGGAGTTCCTGCTCGCATTGTGGGTAAACCGACCAGTGACAAGCCTTCGCTCGATATGGATCAACACTTTAATGGTGTAGTGCCCGGTTTTGAATGTGGTGATGGTATTTAATGGCATTAACCGAAGTCACACTCTCTGAACTTAAGGCTTGTTTACACGCTGAATATATTGGCTGTAACTCATCGATTATTGGCGGAGAGATAGTGATAGGTGATAATGCCGTGATTGGCGCTCATGCATTGGTGTTGAAAGATGTAGAGGAAGGGTGTCGATATATTACGAAGGTTGTTGCTGAAATAAAACGACCAAAAATAGATTAAATGAAGTTTTGATATCTTTGGATTTAATAGAAAAAAGCGCTTGCTCATTATTTATGAACAGCGCTTTTTGCATTTCAGTCTCTTAATAACGCACCAGGATAACCTAGTTGACGCCATGCCTCGAAAACTACAACGGCAACAGTATTTGATAGGTTCATACTGCGACTATCTGCAAGCATAGGGACTCTGATTTTCTGCTGTGTTGGCATATTATCCAATACATAAGGTGGCAAGCCACGAGTTTCAGGTCCAAACAGGAGATAATCGCCATCTTGATAGCTCACATTACTGTGTGCAGGAGTCCCTTTTGTCGTTAAAGCAAATACACGCGCACCTGTCGGTGATTGTGCATTATCAGGGTTTAAACCTTCACTTTCTAAAAAAGCATAATAATCGTGGTGCTGTTTAATATCAGCAAACTCACGATAATCAAGCCCTGCACGACGTAGACGTTTATCATCCCAAGTAAAACCCAAAGGTTGGATCAAATGGAGATGAAAGCCTGTGTTCGCACACAGGCGAATAATATTACCCGTATTCGGTGGAATTTCGGGTTCAAATAAGACGATATTGAGCATAAAAAATCGATTTAATCGTTACCAAAGAGGTCACGAGTATAAACTTTTTCTTCAACATCGTTTAGTACTGATGACATTCTATTGGTGATAATGACATCAGACATAGCTTTAAACTCATTTAAATCACGAACTAATTTCGAATTAAAGAAAGTATCTTCTTTCATTTCTGGTTCATAAATCACCACTTCAATGCCTTTGGCTTTAATTCGTTTCATAATGCCTTGGATTGAAGATGAGCGGAAATTATCAGAACCTGATTTCATAATTAAACGATAAACACCGACGATTTTTGGTGATTTAGCAATAATAGAGTCTGCAATAAAGTCTTTACGAGTGCGATTAGCTTCAACGATTGCACTAATAATATTATTAGGGACAGAGTCGTAGTTTGCTAATAGTTGTTTAGTATCTTTTGGTAAGCAGTAACCACCGTAACCGAATGATGGGTTATTGTAGTGATTGCCAATACGCGGATCTAAACAGACACCTTCAATGATTTGTTTTGAGTTTAAACCGTAAGATTCCGCATAGCTATCAAGCTCATTAAAGTAAGCAACACGCAGTGCTAGATAAGTATTAGCAAATAATTTAATGGCTTCTGCTTCTGTTGAATCAGTGAATAGAACATCAATATCTTTCTTTAATGCGCCTTGTTGTAAAAGGTCAGCAAATTTTTGTGCTCTTTCTGATTGCTCGCCAATCACAATACGAGAAGGGTATAAGTTATCGTAAAGTGCACGACCTTCACGTAAGAATTCAGGAGAAAAGATAATATTATCTGTATTATATTTTTCTCTCATTTCTTTGGTAAAACCAACAGGGATCGTTGATTTAATGATCATTGTGGTATTTGGATTATATTCTAAAACATCACGAATAACAGACTCTACAGAAGAAGTGTTAAAGTAGTTAGTTTTAGGATCATAATCGGTCGGTGTTGCAATGATAACAAAATCCGCATCTTTATAAGCGAGTTCTTTATCTAATGTTGCAGTAAAATCAAGCTCTTTGGTTGCTAAAAACTCTTCAATTTCTTTATCAGAAATCGGAGAGATTTTTTTGTTAAGCAATTCAACTTTTTCTTTATTGATATCTAACGCAACAACTGTGTTGTTTTGGGAAAGAAGTATCCCGTTAGATAGGCCGACATAGCCGGTTCCAGAGATGGTGATTTTCATGAGTTTCTCTTATCTAAAGTATATGCATTTATATTAATTCACTATACTAAAATAGAAATACATATTTTAGTGTTGTTTTTTCACTCTTTAGTAAAGGTATGGTGTATTTAGTAATCATAAACATCATATACTTATTAAATTAATATAAAATTAATTTTTTATTAGAAAGCAAGTTGAGAAGTGTAGGGTATATTTTAATTATTTGTTAACAAAAAGACTATTTAAAACTAATCTATTATAAAAATTCATTTTTAACTGTGTTAGCAATACCTTGCTCAAGAGTAACTGGAGCTTTAAAATCAGTATTAGTAATACTATTTGATTTAAATTGAGTGCGAGCACAGAATTTTTTGATTCGAATACTGCTTACAGGGAATTCTTTACCTGTAACTTTAGAAAGAACATCAAAACAATATCCACCAAGTAATCCAATAGCATAAGGAACTTTAATGTGGCTATGTCGTTTATCTAGGGCTGTATAAATGATATCTGTCAATTCATTCATAGTAAAATCAGGTTTATCAATATAATTAAATATATGATGACCAGATTCTATTTGAGTAGAATATCTTAAAAAGGCTGCGATATTTTCAACATAAGCCATTGATTTTTGATTGTTACCAGAGCCTACCATTAAAAACTTACCAGATGCTATTTGGCGAAATAGGTTATAAACATTTCCTCTATTACCTTCACCAAAGACAACCGTTGGTCTGATAACGACTAAAGTATTTGAAGAATCTTTTTTATGCCATGCTTCATATTGATGTTCAGCATTAAGTTTAGATTTGCCGTAATCATTGAATGGATGAAATTCGCCATCTTCACCAGTTTCTTTTTCAACAAATCCATATACAGCAACAGATGAAGTAAATACGATATGTTTAATATTTAGCTGTTCAGCAACATCACAAACATTTTTAGCTCCATCTACATTAACTTCATAATATAAACTAATAGGATGAACATTATCTTTATGTTGTGCCGCTAAGTTGATAATAACATCAGAACCCTTTAATGGTTCAAGTAATGTCTCTGGTTTTGTTACATCACCAAATATCCATCTTTCAGGATATTTTTCACTTTTAGCAATATCTACAATTTTAAAATCAATATTTTCTTTAGTTAATTGATCTGAAAGGCGTGTACCAATAAAACCTGAACCACCGATGATTGTTAACATAGTTTATCTTCTTTTTTTCAAGGCATTTAGTAAGTAATGTGAAAAGCAGTATAGCGATTTAGGAATCGATAATTTTAGTTCATTTCTATAAATTGACCATTGCCATTTTATGGCCTTAAGTTTATTTGAGGATAGTGAGTTATTTGAAATCCTATATTTAGCTAGAGGTTCTTGAATACAAAATGCTTTGCCAGATTTTTGTAATATTTCTAGCCACATAACATAATCTTCATGACCAATTTTTTTCTGAAAAATTTTCCCTATGCTATTTGCATTATAAGTACCTGTTAAATTACCAATGAAATTAGACTTAAGCATTGATGAATATGTAATTATAGTTGGAGATTTTCTTAGAGTAAAATCGGATTCATTATTAAAAGTAAAATAATTAGAGCAGACAACATCGTATCCAGTTTGTAATTTAGCTAATTGATATTCTAATTTATTAGGTAGCCATAGGTCATCACTATCTAGAAAAGATATATATATTCCAGTACAATTCCTTATTCCAAGATTTCTAGCATACGCGACCCCTGAATTTTCAGATGTTTCTAAATAAACTATTCGTTCATCATTAAAGGATAGGATTATATCCTTAGAAGTATCTGTGGATGAATCATTGATAATATATAATTTAAAATCGGAGTATGTTTGAGCGAGTATTGAGTTAATACTATCAGATACGGTCTTTTCTGAATTAAATACGGGCATTATAACTGAAAATATTTCATTCATTTTTTTTCTCAAATTTTCTGAGATGTTAATATTTTTAGACTTGCTTCTTGATAAATGACGTTCGAATTATTGATTTTTTGAATGAATAAGGTAAATCTTATTCTTATCATTAGTCGGCTATTTATTTTGATAGACGATTATATGCATGAAAGCACTTTGATAGTATAGTTAAAACACACATTCTTGGATTTAACATAAACTTATTATTATGAATAAATCTAAAGTAGTCATGAGCGCTAATTTGCTTTTTCAATATTCTAGAAAATGGCATTTTATTTGAATCATTAGAATTATGTATTAGCCTGAAAATATGTTTATCAATATATTCAACCTCTTCTTTTTTTAATAAACATGCTAACATATTTAACCGAGAGTCCAACCATACATCATCAAACCTATCATCAAAGATATATTTTTTATTGGAAAGTAAGAACTCACCTGAGACAATAATTGAGGAAGTCACAGATATTGAAGGAAATAAAGCGTTATTCTCAAAGATTGGTCTCTTTATGATCATATCACTCTCTATACCATCATTAGTGATATTTTTTATTTTTGTAAAACATATTTTTTTTTCTTTTATTGTATCTAAAAACTTAGTATTTAAAGTAGAAAAATAGTAGTAATCATCAGCATCCATCAACCAATAATGATCAGATGTAGAAAAAAATTTACTATCCATTACTTTATTTAAGCTTTCAAGCTGGCCTTGATATGGTTTTTTTCGACCCAAATTTGGATTTTTACTTTCAAAAATAAATACATTCTTTGTGTTAAATTCGGATATAAAATTTCTCACGATATCCAGACTACAGTCAGTAGATCCATCATCACAAATGAGAATTCTAATTTCTGGATTATTGGTTATAGCTTGTATTTCGCTTAATAATTTCTTTAGGAATTTAGAATAATTCCAGTTAAAAATAACTATATTTAACAATCTTCATCCCCTATTTAAATTTATACAGATTTTTTATAAAACAGGTTTACTTATATATTTTTTCAATTAAATTAGTACTATCTAAGTTATTAATATAGCGAATTCTTTTGAAATGTATAAAACAAGGCGTAATGATGGTTGATCTAAACTGTTCCCACTTCGAAAGCTTATAATCAAACTGTAGTTCTTCATACATTTTTCCGTCCACGAATCTAAAAGATGAATTATTTTTGAAAATATACCTTTCAAAAGATAATTTCATACCATAGAGTTCGATACCTTTAAATATTATAACTCTTATTCTCTTTTTAAGTTTACTCTGGATCTTTTTAAGGGCTAAAGGAGTGTATAATAAATGAGCATCTGCTTTCATTACATAATCTGATGTTGCCTTAGAAAATGCGAAGGTGTAATAATTTGCTAACGATTTAGATTCCGTCACATTTTTATAATAGTCTTCACCAGCAATAGCTAATTCATTTTTATATGAGTAGACTTTTACATTGCATATTTCTTTAAGTTGATCTTGTAGTTTATAACATATATCTAAAGATTTATCTGATGAATTGTTGTCTACGATAATAATTTCTTTACATATTGGTGCAATAGACATAACGGAAGTTTCTAAATATACTTCTGCATTTTTAATTCTAAAGACAGCAGATAGTGTTGGTAAATTTTTTCTATTTAATATTAATTTTCTTTGAAAATCGCCAACCTGGCGGTCAAATTTTAATCTTTCTTTTGTGTTTTCAAGTCCTAAATTGAACATATTTAAAATAGACATAAAAAACCTTTTAATATATTAAAAATGCAATAAATTAGTGTTTAAATTTTTATCACTAGGATGTTTATTTTTCATTTTATTACTATTCAGTATTGAAATAGTAAATATTAGCAACCAAAAAACGGGTTGTAAGTAATCGAACTTACTTTGTAATATAATAAAGAAAATTATTAAATGTATATTATTCTTAATCTGAAACCTTGCCCAAAATAGAAATAAAAATAGTCCTATAATACCAAATGAATAATAAAGATTTACAAAAAAACCGCTATCTCTAAAGCTGTAATCATAGATAATATTACCTTCTGTGTATATAGGTTTTGATAGTATGTTTATACCATTACCTATTAAATGATTATACCAAGATTGACTTTGTATAATATTGGTTACAACAGTTCTAGTTGCAATCATATCATATTCAGAGGAATTACTAATCCGCTCATAACTAAATGAAAGCATATAAAAAATAAAAATTGAGCAGAAGATAAAGAATGATATTTTGAATAAAAGTGTTTTAGAATTGTTTCTGCAGAAAAGAAGCAATATACATAATGAAATCGAGCCAATTAAAACACCAGCTGTTGATAATGTTAATATGGAAATAAAGAACCCTAATATTACATAACCATCAAATTTTTTTATCAAAAACATATAGCAAAAGGTTATCATGGATATTATAGCGCTTGCATTTGAAGGTTCAGTAAAGAAAGCTGTAGGTCTAATTAGTCCCATAGTTTTGAAGGTAGGACTTGTATATCTTGATTCAGATGCTCCAAATGAAACAATTTTATTGAGATCAATATAGTCACCGGTTAAAAAAAAGAATGACCACTGAAATAAAATAGTAATAGCTAATATAATTAAGCAATATCGAAATATTTTTACTATATATTTATAATTAAAGTTGCTTAATAATGATACAAATATATATACTATTGATATATATATAATAACTACAATATATGTATTTGTTTTAAAAGAGTTAAGATCGTATGATTTTAAAACTATGGTACTGAGACAATATACAAAAAAAATCATAATAAAAAAGCAATCTACTATATACAATTTAGTATGTATAATTTCTTTGTATGATAAAATTAGACAGAATGAAAACCAGCAAATAACTATTCCGAACATGTGTAAGCCGGAGTTCATTAATGGCACAAAAAAAAGTAGTATAAAAAAAGAAAATTTTCTCATATGAGCTCTAAAATAGATAATAAGTAAATTATACTTTTGTAATATTTTTGTTGAAACCACTTAAGTTACAAGAAATGCTATGAATCATTTTCTATTAATAGCAACTTCTAAATTAAACTAACCAATATTATTGATTTCAAATCTTCACAAAATTCAATCCTAATTATGTTAGGAATTTTATTAGAAAAGTAAGATTATATAGGAAAATTCTATGATGCTAAAGTGTACACTAAATTAGTACAGAGAAAATGTCATTTTGTAGATTTTGTTACCATATTTATATGGCATAACTTACCACCTTGAACATTCATCATAAAAGATCATATTATTAATTAAAATATGATATTATTTTTTATGGACGTGTGAATTTTTTTACTAAAGTAATTAATTTAACTGTAAGGTTAGGATTAATCAAAAAGGATGTGATCTTTAATTTAAGCATAAATTGGAATTTACCATTTATAAATTTAAAATAATTCCTCCTAAGAAAAGATATATATTTTTTAACTTCTTGATTATATTTTTTATATTCACCTGTGATATATATAGTATGTAGTGCTATATATGTTGTCATATATTTATGATAGATCATTGATGAATTAAAGCGATTTGATTTTATAATTTTATTACTATCGATGTCATCTAAAGCACGTAATGCATTAATATATTTAGGTATATTTACAACAGTAGTGGCACTTTGTTGATTATCTTTTCGGTAGTTATATACTTTTCTATTTCCAACGCATATTTTATTAGCCTTTTGAGCTGCATTAACAATAAAGTTAAGTCCTTCACCCATATAAAAAGTCTCAGGAAATCGTATATTATTATTAATGATGAATTCTTTTAAAAATAGTTTATTCCAACAACCAATTTCAATTTTACCTGGATAAAGTAATTCTGAAGCCGCTTTTTCAGGGCTCCAAATTTCCACATTATCCACAAGTTCATCGGATTTTATACACTCTTGAGGGAATAAGTGGCAGTTCTTTGACATGATAAACTCAGCTCCGCTATCAAGAGCTAACTTCATCATATAATCAACATAATTTGGAGATAAATAGTCATCGCTATCTACAAAGACCAAATATTCGCCTTTAGATAGTTTTATTCCTAGATTCCTAGCACTACTAACACCCCGATTTTCTGTTCGAATAACTTTAACTCGTTTATCGGTTAAGGCAATTTCTGCAGCAATATCTCCTGATAAATCAGGTGAGCCATCATCAATTAAAATTATTTCAATATTTTTGTATGTTTGTTCTATTACGGAGTTTACACACTTAGCTATAAACGGTTCAACGTTATACATTGGAATTATGATAGAGACTAATTTAATATTATTCATAGTATTATTTTCTTATTGATTTTTTAGCTATAATTAAAAATATCGAATTTACTTCTTTTCTTTCTTCATTATTTAAACTAAAGAGATAGCATATTATAATATATGTAAAAGAACTAAAGAATATTATAGGTATAATTCCTTTTAGCATAAAATAGCCTATAACTTCATATAGTAAAGCATTAGTTATTGCGAAAGGAAAAACCATTCTAGCTACAATATTTTTTATATACCATGATTTCCTGATAGAAAAGATGTTACTGAAGAACCAAATTTTCATTGCTCCTGTAATTATCTCAATAAGGATTAGAAGGTAGAGTACATAAGATATCGAAATGCCGTAATCAAGTAAAAAATATGATGCAGGAAGAACAATTAGAGCCGTTGTTCCAATTACCATTTGAAATTTCTTTATCTTACCAACAGCTTGTATTGCAGGGGTGATTCCCACTGTTAATTGATTTATTAAATTAGCGAACAAGAAAAATATGGTAAATAAGATTACATATTGAGGAATAACACCTAGCCATAATTCTATTAAATCAGGAAGAATATATAAACATGGTATAGTAACTAAAGAAACCAAAAAAAAACCAATTTTACTAGCTGCTACCGAAACACTAATTGCTCTTTCCCTATTAGACTTACCTTCACTTTTCATTATTTGAGGTGTCATAGCAGAAAGTAATGTTTGAGATAGATTTTTTACTTGTCCATTTATTTGGAAAGCAATTCCATAGGCTGCATTCATTTTGGCACCAAAAAACTTATTAATAACTATATTTATTCCTTGAGTATTTAGAACATAACATAAATTAGTGTATAAGCTCCATAACGCAAAAGAAGTCATTTCTTTTAATAGTTTTCTTTCTATAGTGGCTTTTATATTACATTCACTGTATTTTTTCCTACAATATATTAGATAACATAAGAATATAATAATATTTATACTTGCTATAACAATAGAAAATGTGATTAGTCGGTACTCTTCTGCTAAAAAATGGAGACTTCCAGAAAATATCAGCAATAAAAATGACTTAAAAACCAATATAATAGCATCGACTCTAAAGTTTTCATGTGAAACAAGCAAAGCATTAAAAGGAACAGTTATAATTGTGAAAAATATTGAAAATACAACACCGCTGTATAAATAGTAGGTACGACTTACTAAATCTTCATTGATATTTAAAAAATTATTTATGAGTGGGTGGATTGAGCCAAGTAATATGAGTATTAGAATTAAACCAATAATAACATGTAATAATAAACTACTTTTAAATATTTTACTTAAGATCTCGATATTACCGATGCCTTGATGAAAGGATAAGTATCGTTGTGTAGATACTGTCATCGCTGAGTTTAAAAAAGCAAATATTGTAACAATTCCAGTAACTAATGCATATATACCATATTGTTCCACTCCCAGTGCTTCTATTAAAAATCGTATTGTTAGAAGCGAGAAAACTGTTGTGCAGAATATGCGTATATAAGAAATTATTGAGTTTAATAGAATTTTGACATCTTCACTCTTAGTATTTTTCATTATGATGCCTAGATTTTTTATAAACCAAAATGCAACTTTAAATTATAATACATTAGAAATTAAAGATAACTCTTTAATTTAAAACGTAACCAGTGGTTATAAATTCTTATATTTAAGATGAATTTTAGTTAGATAAAGCGTTGCGTAGATACTTTAATGAATCTGCTCTTAATTTATCAAGGTTGAGTTGCTCTTTTTCTATATCATAAATAGGCTGTATTTCATCAAAAGGTTTATTCACGGGAACTAGACATTGTTCGATTTCCAATTTATTTAATAGTGATATTTGTCGATCATCAGCTATATCTAAACTATCAATTACAGAATATAATGGAATACCGAAGTTGACGGCAAAAGCTGTACCATGGAAAGATGATGTTACTACATACGATGATTTTTCAAATAATTCAATAAAATCTTCAGCACCAATGTCAGCACAGTTTTCATAATTAATACCAAATGAGCTTGGTATATCACTAAAAGAATAGACTTTTAACCCTGTTTTTTCTTGAAGTTTTTTTAGGAGTTCATAAATATAAGGAGTTACGTCAAAAGAGTGAGTAATTAGATAGAATATAATATAACTGTTATTGGAGTATATTGACTCTCTATTCTTTGCAAATAATGACCATTCATCTTTGTTTATCATTAATGTTGGATCTAATGTTACATCAACTTCTCTTCCAATAAGATCTTTCATTATATTGTTACCACCAGAATCTCTTATTGAGATATTATTATATCTAATTAAGAGTTTTTTAAATGAAGATTTATATTCGTCCTTTAAATTATTACCAGCGATACTAGCTGAGAATGAGATCTTTTTAGCTTTATCAGGGGCAAATGCCAATAAAAAAGTATCATCTCCTTTTGTATGTTTAGGGTTCCACGTTTGATCGCTTCCTGTGATATAAATGTCATAAATAGGTGGTTTTTTTTTAATTTCAGATGGATTATTGTAAGGTTTTGATAAATTCAAGTATTTATCAATGGCTTTATTCAACTTTATTTTTTTTCTATGCCCTGATTTTATTCCAAACTTATGAACTATATTTGATATATATTTTTTGACACCTCTTGTTCCTGTAATACCTCTTTTAAAATGCCATTCATTTGGGAATCTGTAATCAATAATTTCACATTCATACCCCAATTTCTCGACGATGTATTGAGTAGCATATGCTTGTAAGAATGATCCATAGTTAATTACTTTATGCATGGTAATTATACCAACTTTTTTTAATGCTATATTTTTCATTTAATTTTACTTTATTAGGACAATGAGAAAGTGTAAATATATAACGTTATACGTTACAGTCTTAATTTTTTAGAGTAATAAACATCTTTAATGTAGTAGCCTTGTTAGCTAAAAAATTGAATCTGGCTTCTTACATACAGATAAATATTTTATTTCAATCACCCGTCATTCAGAGCGTAGTTTTAAATAAAAACACATTTTACACCTTTATTAATATAAATCTTTTTAAATAAATTCACATTAGCTTAATCAGAAATAAATGTTTTATTATCTTAAGATTATTAGTCATTCGGGCTGGGGGAATACATTTTTTATCTATGTTGGGAATAAAAGGTGTTTTATTTTTTAGTATTGTCAAGTTGTACTTTTAGAACCACAAGAGAATATAACCTTAATTAGTCTACAAATAAATCGGCTGTTACAATACGGAGGGATTGAGTTATAGTAGTTTATAGGCATGCTACCGCCCCAGGCTTGCAGCTACCAGTTTACTGATATTTTTACCTATAATCCATTCAAATATATTGATAAATTATATCAAAAGAATAGTTTTGAGAATAGCTTTTATCTTTATTGTAACCTTGAAAGCGTAGGATCTTTAATTAGACTATTTTTGGCTACTTTTATTCTAAAGATAATATTTTTTGCATTCTGGCTAGTTGTATTTTTGATAATTGTGAGCATTTAGAATCAATGATGCTTTAGATTTACAATAAGTTAGTTGTGAAAGTATGTAGGTCTGATTGCCTAAGTATTGATGCTTAATATAATATGTCATCATATCTAAAATATTTCATCATTGTAGATGTTGTAATCTGTCTTCTAAAACTAAGTCTCGGTATAGGCTCTGTTATCAATTTAAATCAATATTTTTAGTGGTTTCAGTATTCAAGGATGTTTTTTACTATTGGTTTTTTAAATTTACTTTAACAATATGCAAAAACCGCAGTGAGAGTAGACTCTTCAAACCAGACGGTCAAGTAATAGCTGGCTATTTTAGCATTGATTGAGTATATATAAATATCGGAATAGAGGTCGATTCAGCCAGATCATTCTGAATTGCATCAACAAACGCTAACTAAAAGAATATGCCACCTATTCTTCAATAGATGGCAGTATATTTTGATACAACAGTTTAATTACTCTATTAAGCAGTTGTTGATTTATTACTTGCCCCAGCCCTCGGCAACCAAATCTCAACTCTTAACCCGCCCAATGGACTATCGTCAGCTTTAACATGGCCTCTGTGTTGGCTAACTGCGGTTTCAACAATCGCTAAACCTAAGCCTGTGCCTCCAGATTCACGATCTCTTGCTTCATCAGTACGATAGAACGGTCGGAAGATATGCTCTCTATCTTCTGGGCTAACGCCTGGGCCATCATCATCAACAATAATGGTGATACCTTGGTTCTGCTCAGTAAAGGCAACTTCAATGCGAGAGTTGGAATAACGTAAGGCATTACGAACGATATTTTCAAATGCACTAGCCAGAGAATATGGATTACAGTAAATAGGCCATGCTCCCGGCGGTGTTGTCACTTGTAGTGTTTTATTACTTTGTTCGGCCTCAAATTTAGCGTTATCTAAAATATCATCCCACAATTCATTGGCTTTTACTGTTTCACGTAATAACTCGTTTTTATGTTGATTACGAGAAAGAACCAGCAAGTCATTAATCATGCCATCAAGACGCTGAGTTTCAGTTTCAATCCGCTCTAGCTCTTTACTTTCTCCACTACGACGACGTAATAATGCGCTAGCTAATTGTAAGCGTGTTAATGGTGTTCGTAACTCGTGAGAAATATCAGAAATTAAACGTTGTTGTGCTTCAACCATACGTTCAAGAGCACTTATCATCTGATTAAAGCTGGTGCCTGCTGCTAAAAACTCTTGAGGGCCAGTCTCTAGCTCTGGGTGAGGGCGGAGGTTACCTTTAGCAACATCATCAGCCGCATTTTTAAGTTGTCTTGCAGGTTTTGCTAAGCTCCAAGAAAGCCATACTAATAATGGTGTGCTGATAAGCATGGTGAATATGAGTAGCAATAGCGGTTTATCAAATAATAAGTTGATAAAGTCAGATTGAGGGCTACTTGAAGGGCGTACGAGATAAAGTTGGTAATGATCTTCACCATCTCTTACAGAAAAGGGCCCTAACATCTCAGAACGGCCATACTTTTTCTTTTTAGGGTGATCGGCGTTATCAGATTGGCCAATAAAGTTTCTGACAACCTGCATCTCATTACGTTGAGCGCCGATGATACGGCCTTCACTGGTAACGATGATTAAGCGTTGACCAGGTGGTGCCCATTTATCAATAGCACGAATTAATCGACGCCACCAAAGGAGATCGTTAGCGGGATCTTGAGCTAATTCTGCTTCTATATGTTGTTCTAGCATAACGCCTTGACGGTATTCACTCTCTAAAAGAGGGGTAAGCTGGCGCGAGTCCAGCTTTGGAACCATCATAACTAGCACGAGAACTAATGCTAGCGTCAGCCAGAATATTGCGAAAATGCGCGCTGACAGACTATTTATCATAAAGAATATTTATCAAGTTATTGAAACCATCAGATAACCACGGCCACGTAACGTTTTAAACCAAGGTTGTCCATCTGTTCTTTCTGGTAATTTACGGCGTAAATTAGAAATATGCATATCAATCGCTCTATCAAACGGTGTTAAGCGCTTGCCAAGTACTTCTTGGCTTAGATGTTCACGTGATACGACTTGTCCTAAATGCTGAGCAAGTAAATAAAGCAAAGTAAACTCAGTTCCTGTTAACTCTAGCGGTTCATTATCAAAACTTGCTTCTTGTCGACCAGGATTAAGTTGTAGCTTATCGACCTGTAATGTTGGAGATGTATTGCTGTCAGTCTGTTTTTGTTCGCTCCAATTAGAACGACGCAAAATAGCTCTGATACGTGCAACAAGCTCTCTATCATTAAAAGGTTTTGGTAAATAGTCATCAGCACCTAGCTCTAAGCCAAGTACTCGGTCAAGATCACTGCCTCTTGCCGTTAACATAATGACAGGGGTCTGGAAATTTTGGCGTAATTCTTTGAGTGTCTCAATCCCGTTTTTACGTGGCATCATGATATCCAGTAATAACAAGTCGATAGAAGCATCCAAAAGTTTAAGTGCTTGTTCGCCATCAGAGGCGATTACAACATTAAAGCCTTCCATTTCAAGCAGTTCTTTCAATAGCGATGTTAATTCGCGATCGTCATCCACTAATAAGATTTTATGCATTCGTCAATTCCTCCAAGAGAAAAATACGATAATAAATAGCGCGAATCTATGACTTTACGTTCTTTTACACGCTCTGACGCTAGTTTGCAGCCGCAACGGTATAGTAATCCACATAGCAAAGAATTACACATATGAATTATACACATTGAAGTCATATTAATTAGGTCGGTATTAATTTACCGAATTAGGAGTGAAGCAATGCGTAAAGTAGCAGTAGTTGCACTAGCATCAATGTTTTTGGCAGCTCCGACGATGGTATTAGCTGAAACTACAAATACCAATCCGCCTACTGAGCAACAGTATAATGGTAATTACCACTGCGGTTATGGCAATGGAATGCATGGCGACCGTGATTATAGAGGTCACCGTGGACAACGTGGCCATATGATGAATAACGGTGGACATATGATGGGGAATGGCTACGGCGACTCCTATATGTTTAACGGAATTACATTAACTGAGCAACAACGTACACAAATGCGCGATTTAATGCGCCAGCATCATCAAGACAGATATAACGGAGATTTCCGTCAGCGTCATGAGAATATGCATAAATTAGTCACAGCTGAGAAATTTGATGAAGCGGCTGTAAGAGCACAGATGCAAGATATGGATAAACAAGCAATAGAGCGCCACGTTGAAATGGCAAAAGTCCATAACCAGATGTATCAGCTGTTAACCCCTGAACAGAAAGCGCAGTTAGAAAAGAATTACCAACAGAAAATGTCATCTGTTGACCAACAAGGTCAACAAAATCAGTAATGAAGTAAGAGTGTAGTAAAGCAGTACCTAGTTAGAGAGTAAGTAGCAACAACGAAGTTTTTTCCTTGCCATAGACACCATCCCTGTCTTTTGCAGCCCCTCTGGAGAGGGGCTTTTTTTTATTGAGTAACTCTATTTAAAATTACAAGATAAGAAATTTCAAAAGTGCCTTATATTTTATCTGAGTATTTTTTCATTATTTTAGTAGTTCTTTTATAAAAAGAGTTACTGCTATTTGGGGGCTAAATATTTCTCTGATGCAGCTATTATTTGTTCAACAATATTATTGTCTTCATATGTTTTTGCATTAGAAACGAAAATTTGTTGAGAATTATCATAGCCGGGTCCCCACAATTTATTATTGTGGATAGCATCTTTATATATTGCTACTAGAGGGCGTCGGAATGTTGCAGAAATATGCACAATAGAGGTATCGGGTGATATAACAAGATCTGCTTTTGAGATCAATGCAATAGTGTGTTGTAGTGATTTTGGTATATATATTTTTACATGGTTAAATGTATTGTCTGGTATTACTTTTTTATGATCTAAAATAATAATATTAATATCATTATAGAGGGAATTTAATTTTTCATCTATTTCTTTAGCTTGAGTTAAAGATAAACAACGGTCATCACTACCAGCAAATATGTTTATTATAATATTCTTAGTGTTTTTAGGTAGAGTAAATAAATAACTCTCTATTTCTTCATCAATATCATTGGGATAGCAAATATCATAATCTATGCTTTCCTCATTAATATTAAATTCTGCTAATAATAGCTCATATGATTTTTTTATATGATCTAAATTATAATCAAAATAAATTGATTTACTATAATGTTTTAACCAACTTTTCTTATTAAAACTAATAACGTTTTTTGCTGAAATTTCTTTTAAAAGCCTAGGTCTATGTATAGGAATATTAAACATAGATGGATCTATGATTAAATCATAATTATTTTCATTTAATTTTCTCACAACGTCCTTACTAACATTGTGATTGTGTTTCTTCATGAAATCATTAAGACTTATATTATTGGCAATATATATTTTTCTTATATTATTATTATATTTTAATATCGAGTCATTTGTTGATGTAACTAAAATATCAATTATATAGCCGTGTTGAGATAGTATCTTTATAATTGCAGTGTCTACAATGACATCACCTATTTTTCCTTCATTGCGCAAAATTAGTATTGTTTTTACTGAGTTGAAATCAATAGTTGTTTTTTTAGGTTTATCCCAAAGGATTTTTTCTATAAACAAGTTGAAATAATAGCGAATATCTTTCATCACATAATTTCGTTTTCTATTCCAAGCTCTTAATGTTGCAAATTTTTTTTTCTTCATAAAAATACAGCTAATAATAGATATTGTTAATGTATATAGATATGGTTACATGCAACGGTAACACATAACAATAAATGATTGTATAGTATTTTAATATACAGCTTTGATTTCAATTTAACCCGTTGATTTAATTGAACTAAATCAGGTGTATGGCTGGAGGGTAATTAAGGTAGTATAGAGATATCATAAAAATAATATCTCTATACTATATAAGCTACAACAACTCCTCTGGAGATTCAGGTAAAATCTGCCCGCCATCCACGATAATTGTTTGACCTGTAATATACTTGGCTTCATTCGACGCAAAGAATGCGGCGGCATAGCCGATATCTTCTGGTTCACCTAAAGTATGTGTTGGAATAGACGCTTTCATCTGATTTAAATAAGCTTCACCTTGCGCCTGTAAGCCTTCGGTGAGGATATTTCCTGGCATCACAGCATTGATGGTAATACCATGACGTGCATATTCTAGTGCTGCGCTACGCATAAAACCCAATTGTCCTGCTTTACTTGCACCATAGTGGCTCCAACCCGGGTAACCCGTAATAGCGCCTGTAATAGAAGAAGTGATAATTACACGACCTTGTTTTTGTTTTTCCATTACGCGAAGGGCTGCTTTTACTAAGAAAAACATCCCCTTGAGGTTAACGGTGTGCATTTTATCCCAATCGGCTTCCGTCATCTCTTTAATAGTGGCTTGAGGGAAAATACCAGTATTGGAACAAAGAATATCGAGTTTACCGTACTCTTTCACTACATCATCAACCACTTTTTCGCAGGCAGATTGATGAGTGACATCAAGGTGCATAAACTCAACATTCAATTCTTGTTTTGTTTTATTGCCTGCAACATCATCAATATCGGCAATAATCACTTTCGCACCACTATTTTTTAGGGCAATAACGATACCTTTACCAATACCTTTTGCACCACCTGAAACCAAAGCGATTTTACCCGTTAAATCAAACATAAAACCTCCTATTAAGTGTGAGTTCCACTGTATCAGTCTAGATTGAAAAGCGGTAAATCAACCAGAGAACTTTGTTGATGGTCACAAATGTACCCTAGATCATCTTTTTCGTTGAAAGGATGACATCACAAAATAGAGAGATAAACGGTAGATAGAACATCACACCAGAGAAAACTGAATATTTATCAAAATATGCCGATGCTATTTTTTAGCGTAAATAGCGTTTTTTTGAGATGAATGCAAAAAGGCAGTAAAGTGTCTGTATAAAAAGTGTTAACTTATTGGCGAAATGCGTTTGAGATAGACTAGTATAATATTTATACAGGCTACTTGATTAGTTTAATGCGCATCAAGTTTATGAAAAAAAATGTACGATAATGATGAACTGGTAAAAAATATGCGTACAATGGTATTGTTGAATCAATTCAGCATTTACGATATCGGAAAATTACACCAGATAAGCCGGTATTGAAATAAAAAGTTATTCCAACAATTTTGCAATAATTACATCGAATAAGAATCAGAGGTAATCATGGTCAATGGGATCAAAAGAATTGGGGTTTTAACAAGTGGTGGTGATGCACCAGGTATGAATGCCGCGATCCGTGGTGTTGTCCGTGCCGCACTAAGTGAAGGTTTAGAGGTTTATGGGATTATGGATGGCTACATGGGGCTATACGAAAATCGCATGAAAAAACTCGACCGTTTTAGCGTGTCAGACATGATCAACCGTGGTGGTACATTCCTTGGTTCTGCTCGTTTCCCTGAGTTCCGTGAAGACAATGTACGTGCTGTTGCTATCGAAAACATGAAACAAAATGAGCTTGATGCCTTAGTTGTTATTGGTGGTGATGGTTCTTATTTAGGTGCAAAAAAATTAACGGAAGCAGGTTTTCCATGTATCGGTTTACCGGGCACAATCGATAATGATGTTGCTGGTACTGACTACACTATCGGCTATTTCACTGCATTAGAAACGGCTGTTGAAGCCATTGACCGCTTACGTGATACTTCAACTTCTCACAAACGTATCTCTATCGTAGAAGTGATGGGGCGTTACTGTGGCGACTTAACACTGTCTGCGGCAATTGCAGGGGGCTGTGAATTTGTTGTTCTGCCTGAATCTGAATTACCTTTTAATCGTGATGAGTTATTGGCAGAAATCAAAGCGGGTATTGAACGTGGTAAACGTCACGCCATCGTTGCAATCACTGAGCACGTTTGTGATGTGCATGAATTGGCTCGTTTTATTGAAGCTGAAACTAAACATGAAACGCGTGCAACGGTATTAGGTCATATCCAACGTGGTGGTTCTCCAGTTGCTTACGACCGTATTCTTGCTTCTCGCATGGGTGCTTACTCTGTACAACTGCTATTAGAAGGCTATGGCGGTCGTTGTGTTGGTATTCAAAACGAAAAACTGGTTCACCATGATATTATTGATGCGGTTATGAATATGAAACGTGTCTTTAAGGCTGATTGGTATGAAACAGCGAAAAAATTGTACTAAGCAATAGCCTCACCGTAATACCAAAGCCTTTCTGAGTTCTATCCTTATTCGTGAACTGCTCTGATACTTTTTTGTGTCAGAGTAGTTTCTCGAGTGAAAACATTTCATTTAGCGATCTCTATCCTCCTTTATTTCTTCTGCTCCCCTTTATATTGATAGATATATTCCTGTTGTGTATATCCATCGGCTTTTTGTTATTTCATCGTTATAAAACTTTCTGTCAGCCTAGTTAAATACTTAACGATAGGGGGATAGATATGTTTAAACAATGGGGTGTGTTATCAACCGTTTTAATGGCATTGCTTTTTTCCAATATTTTATGGGCTAAAGATATTCAATTATTGAATGTCTCTTATGATCCAACGAGAGAACTTTATCAGCAGTATAATCAAGTGTTTAGCCAGTATTGGGAGCAGAAAACGGGAGATAAAGTGACTATTCGTCAATCACATGGTGGCTCAGGAAAGCAAGCAACATCGGTAATAAATGGTATTGAAGCGGATGTTGTTACCTTAGCACTAGCTTATGACATAGATGCAATCGCTCAAAGAGGGAGTATTGATAAACGGTGGCTAAAACGACTTCCTGATAATTCTGCCCCTTACACGTCAACAATCGTTTTTCTGGTCAGAAAAGGAAACCCTAAACAAATAGTCGATTGGGATTCATTAATCAAACCAAGTGTTTCAATTATTACCCCTAATCCAAAAACCTCAGGCGGTGCGAGATGGAACTATCTTGCAGCGTGGGGATATGGATTAAAAGCCAATCATCAAGACAGTGAAAAAGCCAAAGCCTTCGTCAAAGCACTTTATCAGCAAGTTGAGGTGTTAGATTCAGGTGCAAGAGGAGCCACAAACACCTTTGTTGAACGGGGCATTGGTGATGTATTGATTGCATGGGAAAACGAAGCTTTATTAGCGATTAATGAATTAGGGGCTGATAAATTTGAAATTGTTACTCCATCAGTTTCTATTCTTGCAGAGCCTACCGTTTCTGTCGTTGATAAAGTGGTTGATAAGCGAGGCACACGAGAAATCGCTACCGCTTATTTAGAATATCTTTATTCACCACAAGGACAAGAAATCGCTGCGAAAAACTATTATCGCCCTAGAGATAAAGCGATAGCGGAAAAATATCAAAGTAGTTTTCCAAAACTAGAGTTATTTACGCTTAATAACGTTTTTGGCGATTGGCAATCTGCACAGAAAACACATTTTGCGACAGGCGGTGTGTTTGATGAAATAAGTCGTCGCTGATCACACGGCTAGAAACAAAAAAATCACCTTCTGCTTTATCTTCAGTAAGGTGATTTTCTCTATTTTTTATCGATTAATGGCATAGGCCAGAAAGATAAAAATTATTTTTTCGCTTTAGCTTGTGCTGCTGCTTTAACGATAACGGCAAATGCGTCCGCTTTCAGTGAAGCGCCACCAACTAATGCGCCATCGATGTCTGGTTGACCAAACAGTTCGGCTGCATTTTTATCATTAACAGAGCCACCGTATTGAATGATCACTTGTTCAGCGATAGCAGCATCTTTTTTCGCGATATGATCACGAATAAATTTATGAACCGCTTGAGCTTGTGCTGGAGTTGCAGATTTACCTGTACCGATAGCCCAAATTGGCTCATAAGCAATAACGGCATCTTTAAATGCTGCTGCACCATGTGCATTTAAAACAGCATCAATTTGGCGAGCACACACTTCTTGTGTTTTGCCTGCTTCATTTTCTGCTTCAGTTTCACCGATACATAATACAGGTGTTAAACCTAACTCTTTTAACACGCCGAATTTTTGAGCGATAAACTCGTCAGATTCTTTATGATAAGTACGACGCTCAGAGTGACCAATGATAACGTATTTAACATCAACGTTTTTCAGCATTTCTGCTGAAGTTTCACCAGTGAAAGCACCTGATAAGTTAACACCTGTATCTTGAGCACCTAATGCAATACGGCTTCCACCAATTTCATGGCGTGCTTGGCATAGGTAAACTGCTGGTGGTGCGATAGCAACATCACAACCCGCAACACCGCTAACTTCTTTACGTAATGCAGCAATTAATTCATGAACCATATGAATGCTGCCGTTGAGTTTCCAGTTACCCATGACTAATGGATGGCGCATAACTTTTCCTCCAACCGAGTGGTTTAAATTTAGTTTGCTAATAAACATGAATTCTGTTGATGCACAACAGTATAGAGAACAATGAATAGAATAGCTTTGTTTTTTATCACGGAATAGCTGAAACGATCTTGCTGTTTAAAGAAAGCTTAATCGGTTCAATGGCAAAGGTGGTTAATTGGTCATCTTCATGGGCAATAATATAGCGAATAGCACCCACATCATGGCTAATGTAATCAGAATTTTGATTTTTAAATGCGAATAAATTGAGAGCTTCTTGAATTTGCTCTTGGGTTATTGATGAGTCAAATTGGGCGATCAAAGTGATAATGTATTGTGTTGTTAGCTCGCGATTTATTTTTTCTAATTCAGGTGAATCTGGGGAGTGGATCAGCGTGAGTTGTAAACTTTTTATTTTTTCGCTCCCGCGCTCTAATATTGCAGATGAATAGAGATAAGGCGTAATACGCGTTGCAGCTCTAACAAGAGGGATCGCAATATCGTGATTAGTAATAATTTTATATTCGTTAAGCGATAACAACGGATTTTGTTGATTGAACTTAGCTCTTAGCTCTGGAATGGTTATCTCAAAAACAGGTGCATCTTGTTTAAGATAGGCAATATCATCTTTAGTGGGCTGTTTTTGTGTGACAGACATTTCTGTTGCAAAAACAGAAGTTGGCAAACAAAGAGCAATACTTATGATTATCAGGTATAACGTAGAAAGTGTGTTTGCTTTTATCATCTGTCCTCCGCTTATCTGTGCTGTTATTGGCTAGTCTGTATTATTTGGTACCAAATGGACAGTGTAATTCACAAATTAAGTAAATTATTGAGAATTTATGACCTTACAACATTGGGCATTTTCATTCAAAGGACGAATTGGACGTCGTGATTTCTGGGCTGGTTTAGGGGCTTGTTTTGCTCTTTTTTTAGGCTTATTTATTATTAATGATATGATTTATCCATTACCAGCTATTGTTACGTGGATACTCATCTTTTTTATTCTTTATCCTTTATGCGCGATTTTTACAAAAAGACTGCATGATAGAAATAAAAGAGGAATATGGCTCTTATTACTCTTACTTGCCGTGATGTTAGGATTAGCCGATACCAGTAGTTTAGAACCTTTTTGGCAATGGGCGATTGGACGTTTTCTTCCTTCTTTTATTGGGATGATTATGTTGCTTGATTGTGGTGTATTTATTGGTAATGACGGTGAAAACTATTTTGGTAAACAAACTGAGCAAGTGGATTACCGACGCTTACGCTAATACTTTTTATTAAAATAAATTAATAAGGGCGAAAGAGAAGAATTCGCCCCTATTATTATTTCTCTTTTTCATATTACCAATATTGCTCACTGGTGATATGCCCGGGTTTTCGTCGTAAATGCTTACGCATTTCCCGCTGCTCTTTCAAGAGTTGTTGAGTGTCTCTGACCATTTGTGGATTACCACACAACATAATATGGCTCTCTTCTGGGCTGATGGTTAGGCCAACTGTTTTTTCTAAAGCCCCACTTTCAATGAGTGCAGGAATACGTCCTGTTAATGAGCCAATATGATTTTCACGGCTGACAACGGTTTGAATGCGTAATTTGCCTTGATAACGTTCAACGAGTTTTTCCATTAAAGGTAAATAGCTTAAGTCATTAGCATATCGAACAGCGTGGACAAGAACGATATTTTCAAATCGAGAAAGATCTTCACCTAATTGTAAAATAGAGAGGAAAGGGCCGATAGCGGTGCCTGTCGAAAGCATCCAAAGTGTATTCGCGGTGGGTACTTCTTCTAATACAAAAAAGCCACTGGCTTGTTCGGTCACAAGAACTTCATCACCTATTTTTAGTGCGCACAATTTAGGGCTTAATTTTCCATCAGGCACAGTCACCAGATAGAACTCTAAATTGGGATCATTAGGTGCATTCACATAAGAGTAGGCTCGTTGTACTCGCTCGCCATCAATATCTAGCGCTAATTTTGCAAATTGCCCAGCTGTAAACTTATCAATAGGAGCATTGACGACAAGACTCATTAACGCATCAGTCCAGTGATGAACTTGAGTAACTTTTCCATTCACCCAATTAGCCATAGAGATTATCTCCTTTTGATAAATATGCTTATGTTGATTATTTATTCTAAATAGGAAGCGATTTTTTATTTATCAAGATGGTGTGGTGATGTTATTTATCTGAGATTTTGTCAATCAATGACACAATATGTACATTTATATTGACAGCTATGGTGTTTTTCTCTGACATTAGGTGTCATACAAAAATTGCTGGCTATCTCGCAAATTTCTCCAAATTTGTTAACTTAGTCTCATTTTGAAAAGGCATGCATTTTGCGGAGTTTATTTTTATAAATTCTCTGTGGTGTGTGCCTGTCCGTTAATTTATTTATCTGAAATTCTTGAGCAAAGAAAAGAAATGAGAAAGTTAGAGCATGCAAATCTATTATTATTGATAATTGCACTGGTTGCTGTGGGTCAAATGACTCAAACTATTTATGTTCCTGTTATTGCTGATATGGCCGTTTACTTTGGTGAGCCAACCGGAGCGGTACAGCAAGTTATGGGTGCCTATCTTTTTTCTTATGGTTTTTCACAGCTAATTTATGGACCTATTTCCGACAAAGTAGGACGCCGTCCTGTTATTTTAGTTGGTATGACTATTTTTTGTTTATCAACACTCGTAGCGATTTTCTCGCAAAATTTAACCACACTGGTGATTGCAAGTACCTTACAAGGGATGGGAACTGGTGTTGCAGGTGTAATGACACGTACCCAACCTCGTGATTTATATACAGGAACTGCATTACGTTACGCCAATAGTTTGTTAAATATGGGCGTTTTAGTTAGCCCATTATTAGCGCCGATGATTGGTGGTGTTGTCGCTCACTTCTTTGGCTGGCATGCGTGTTATATTTTCTTATTATTATTGGGAAGTAGCGTTCTTTTCTGTATGTATCGTTGGATGCCTGAAACACGTCCTGTACAAGTTGAAAAGCGTAAAATGTTATCATCATTTTACTTACTGCTTTCAAACAGTACCTTTAGTGCTTTTTTAATTATGCTGATTTGTGCGTTATCAGGTATTGCGGTCTTTGAGGCATCAAGCGGTGTATTGATGGGCGGCGTGTTGGGATTAAATAGTATTACTATCAGTATATTATTTATTTTGCCTATTCCCGCTGCATTTTTTGGTGCTTGGTATGCAGGCCGTGAAGGCAAAACCTTTGTACAGCTGATGTGGCATTCTGTGTTTTGTTGTTTATCCGCAGGGATTTTAATGTGGATCCCCGGTTGGCTAAATATTATTAATATTTGGACTTTATTAGTACCCGCAGCACTATTTTTCTTTGGTGCAGGTATGCTATTCCCATTAGCAACAACAGGGGCGATGGAGCCATTCCCTTATTTAGCGGGTTCAGCAGGTGCACTGGTGGGTGGTTTACAAAATGTAGGTTCCGGTGTAGCAACATGGTTTTCTGCTTTACTGCCACAACATAATCAATTCAGTTTAGGTATGATTATGTTTGCTATGTCAGTAGTGATTATGCTTTGTTGGCTTCCTTTGGCTCATCGTTTTAGCCATGAAGAACATACTATTTAGTTGATTGATGTAGTGACTGAAATAAAAAATGCCGAGATAAAAATCTCGGCATTTTGGTTTTGTAGCCTAGGCTACTTCTCTCTCAAACAGTTTTACTGCAATTAACCTTTACTGAATTAACCGCGATCTTCCCATTCTTGAGCGCGAGCGACGGCTTTTTTCCAGCCGTTATAGCGATAGTTACGCTCAGTGGTTTCGATGCCAGGGCGGAATTCCTTATCAATAGCGGCTTTGTTTTTCACTTCTTCTAAATCACTCCAAAAACCGATAGCAAGACCAGCAAGGAATGCAGCACCTAATGCGGTACTTTCACGAACAACAGGGCGTTCTACACGCGTACCTAAAATATCGGATTGGAACTGCATTAAGAAGTTGTTGGCAACAGCACCACCATCAACACGCAGTGATTGTAAACGTGCGCCTGAATCAGCTTGCATTGCATCAAGCACATCGCGTGTTTGATAAGCGATAGACTCTAAGGTTGCACGAATAATGTGATTACGGTTAGCGCCACGGGTTAAACCAAAAATAGCACCACGAGCATACGGATCCCAATATGGTGCGCCTAAACCTGTAAATGCAGGAACAACATAGACGCCATTAGTATCATTAACTTTAGTTGCGAAGTATTCAGAGTCAGTAGCTTCATCAATGAGTTTTAGCTCATCACGTAGCCATTGAATAGAAGCACCACCAACGAATACCGCACCTTCTAGGGCATAGTTCACTTCACCGCGAGGACCACAACAAATTGTTGTTAACAAACCATGATTAGAACGAACTGCTTCTTTACCTGTATTCATCAGTAAGAAGCAACCCGTACCATAGGTATTTTTTGCCATGCCACTTTGTACGCAAAGCTGACCATAAAGTGCAGCTTGTTGGTCACCCGCCATACCGGCGATAGGAATACGTGTCCCCCCTTTACCACCAATGTTTGTTTGGCCATAAACTTCTGAAGATGGCACTACTTTTGGTAGCATATTGCGAGGAATATCCAGCAGATCGAGGATTTTTTGATCCCAATCTAAAGAGTGGATATTAAATAACATGGTACGTGAGGCGTTAGTGAAATCTGTAACGTGAACGCGACCTTGTGTCATTTTCCAAACTAACCAAGTATCAACAGTACCGAATAACAATTCGCCTTTTTCTGCTTTTTCACGAGCGCCTTCGACGTTGTCGAGGATCCATTTTAATTTTGTACCAGAGAAATAAGGGTCAACCATTAAACCCGTGTTTTGACGGATATATTCTTCAACACCTTCTTTATCTTTTAAGCGAGTACAGAAATCCGCAGTACGACGGCATTGCCATACAATTGCATTATAAACAGGTTTCCCCGTTTCTTTATCCCATACAATGGTGGTTTCACGTTGGTTTGTGATACCAATACCTGCAACGTGGTCGGATGGAATATCTGCTTTTGCTAATACTTCAACTAAGGTTGCACTTTGTGTCGCCCAAATTTCCATTGGATCGTGTTCAACCCAGCCTGGCTTAGGATAGATTTGGGTGAATTCACGTTGTGAAATACTGACAATATTGGCATCGTGGTCAATGACTACGGCGCGTGAACTGGTTGTACCCTGATCCAGTGCAACAATGTATTTTTTCTCGGTATTCGATGTATTTGTTTCTGTCGTCATGTTAGTAACCTGTTCTGATAATCAACAATATTGCTCTTAATTTTATTTATCGTCTTCAATTTTGCAGGTATCGCAAGGTAAGTGACGGCCAATTAATTTACGGTAAGCCAATGCACCTAAGATACCACCGATAAATGGAGCAATCATTGGAACTAAGAAATAAGGGATATCACGTCCACCAGTCAGCGCAATATCACCCCAGCCAGCAAAGTACGCAACCAGTTTTGGACCAAAGTCACGAGCTGGGTTTAAGGCGAATCCAGTTAATGGGCCAAATGCACCACCGATTACGGCAATTAAGATACCAATTAATAAAGGTGCTAATGGACCTTTAGGTACACCGTTGCCATCATCAGTTAAGGCTAAAATTAAGCCAACTAATATAACGGCAATGATAACTTCAACAAAAAAGGCATGTACAACGGAAATTTGAGCTGCAGGATAAGTTGAAAATACACCAGCAGTGAAGAGACTTTCTTGTGAGCCTCTGACAATGCCATTAACTTGTTCGTAGTCGAGGAAAACACTGTAGTACATAAAATACACAATAGCAGCGGCAAAGAAGCCACCTAACATTTGTGCAATAATATAAGGGATAACTTTTCTGCGTTCAAAGCAAGCAAATAACCAAAATGCAACGGTAACTGCTGGGTTTAAGTGAGCACCAGATGTGCCCGCGGTAAGATAAACGGCTAAGGCAACACCCAGCCCCCAGATAATACTTATCTCCCACAGTCCTAGCTCTGCGCCTGCAATACGTACCGCAGCAACACAACCAAGACCAAAGAAGACTAGTAACGCAGTTCCGATAAATTCAGAAATGCATTGACCCATAAGAGAGGTTTTCGTCTGGCTCATATATTCTATCCTGAAAGAGGGTTATTTATTGTTAGTATTCTTTTCGAATTGAAAAGATAACTGTGAATTTATCGTTAATGAGCGTAAACGAGAATAAGCGAAATTGAAATTTGTGTGTCTCATCAAGAAAATGAGTGAAAACGCTCTTAATTAGTGACTTGTTCGACATTTGTAATGTGATCTGACCAGTATTTTTGATAAATTGAAAAAAGAATGTAATTCCTCGGAAGATGCTAGACAGTTGTTGATAGGCTACTTACAATCGGAAGTATCGATTATATGGGGGATTACAGTATGTCATTTGAAGTTTTCGAGAAGTTAGAATCAAAAGTACAACAAGCAATTGATACCATCACGTTATTACAGATGGAAATCGAAGAGTTAAAAGAAAAAAATAACGCGCTGAGCCAAGAAGTTCAAGAAGCAGCAGGATCACGCGAAGCCCTTGTTCGTGAAAATGAAGAACTGAAACAAGAGCAATCAACTTGGCAAGAGCGTTTACGCGCGCTGTTAGGCAAAATGGAAGACGTGCAATAATAGTCTTTATTTGCTTAAAGCCTAAAAAACAAAAGCCACCGTTAGGTGGCTTTTGAGTATTGAAATCGTAAGAACGCAGATAAAAAGTAACAATTACTCTTCAATCAAATCTTCATCTAAGCCTAATGGCTCTTCAGATAAAATGATCCCTGTGTTATCAGCATAAAGATAATCACCAGAGAAGAAGGTAACACCACCGAAGTTAACACGGATATCACTTTCACCAATGCCTTCACTTTGGCAACCCGCAGGAATAGCAGCCATTGCTTGAATACCTAAATCAAGCTCTGATAATGCATCAACTTGACGTACGGCGCCGTAAACGACAATGCCTTCCCATTCATTAGAAACAGCAAGTCGCGCTAGTTCAGCATCAACTAAGGCTTTACGTACAGAGCCACCGCCATCGACCAAAAGAATACGACCCTTGCCATTTTCTTCGAGTAAGTCATAAAGCAGGCCATTATCTTCAAAACATTTAACGGTGATGATTTGCCCGTTAAAGGCACTTTGACCACCAAAGTTTGAGAAAAGCGGTTCTACGACATTGATATCTTCTTGATAGATATCACAGAGTTCAGAAGTATCATATTTCATAGGAGATTACGTCAGGTTGCCACAGGAAAGTCCAGTATATCCCTTAACAGGGGCGGTTGGCAAAAGACTCACTGAAAATTCAGTGAGTCAAATCAACAATCGAGTGAAATTATTCTAAAACTAAACCTAAAGAGAAAAGAACGTTAGTTAACAGTGCTGCTTTTACCATATGTTCGAGTAGTGGACGCATCGCCTCACCTGAATGATCGGCATTCACACGTTTGATATGCAGTAAAAGCATAGGGGTGGCGAGTAAAAATAACCACGCGGTCCAGCGATGCATATAAAGTAGAGTGAAGATAATTAAGCAGGCAATAGAGAGAAAAATAACACACGTATGGTAAGTTCGTGAGCCAGCAGGGCCTAAGCGAACAGCTAATGTATGTTTACCTGCCTGAATATCACTTTCTAAATCGCGCATATTATTAATGTTTAGAACAGCGACAGAAAGTAAACCACAGGCTGTGGCAGGAAGTAGGGTAACAATATCAAACGTGTTGGATTGTAAGTAATAAGTTCCGATGACACTTAACCAGCCAAAGAAAATTAAAACAGAGATATCACCCAGCCCCATATAACCATAAGGGCGCTTACCCACGGTATAAGTAATCGCAGCAACAATAGCGAGTAAACCCATCACTAAGAAGCCAATAGCATCTTCTGGCTTTTTACAGGCGACAATAATCAGTGCAATACCACAGATACAGGAAATAATAACATTTAGGATCAGCGCTTTTTTCATTTGAGCCGCTGTTATTATGCCTTTTTGCATTCCACGAAGTGGCCCTAAACGCTCTTCAGTATCTGTTCCTTTTACGGCATCACCATAGTCATTGGCAAGGTTTGATAAGATCTGTAACGTTCCTGCTGTCAATATAGCAAGCAGTGCAATAGGTAGCTCAAAATGACCCATCCAATACGCTAATGCGGAACCAGTCACAATGGCAATTAACCCTAAAGGTAGAGTTTTGGGTCGTAAACTTTCAAGCCAGGCTTGGGTCCGGCTAGTGGAATTTAGAGAGCTCATGCTGAAATTCGATACTCATGTTCGTTGTTATTATAAAAATAAGAATGGGAGGCAAGCCTCCCACGTAAATATTGCTGATAAGGATCGCACAAGTTGATTATAAAATAAATCGACTCAGATCTTCATCTGCGACAAGCTCATCCAGATGCTGTTTCACATATTCTGCATCAATCAATACTGATTGACCTTGACGTTCACTTGCATCGTAGGAAATTTCTTCCATCAAACGCTCTAAAACAGTATGCAAACGACGAGCACCGATATTTTCAGTGGTTTCGTTTACGCGCCATGCTGATTCAGCAATTTTGCGAATACCGTCTTCGGTGAAGCTAATAGACACACCTTCGGTTGCCATTAATGCTTCATACTGTTTTGTTAACGATGCATTAGGTTCAGTTAGAATACGCTCAAAATCTTCTGCTGTCAGCGCTTGAAGTTCAACACGAATTGGCAGACGTCCTTGTAATTCAGGAATTAAATCAGAAGGACTTGAAACTTGGAAAGCGCCTGATGCAATAAACAGAATATGGTCTGTTTTTACCATACCGTGTTTTGTTGAAACTGTACAACCTTCAACCAGTGGTAAGAGGTCACGCTGTACACCTTCACGAGAAACGTCAGGGCCAGAACTTTGTCCACCACGTTTACAGATTTTATCTACTTCATCAATAAAGACGATACCGTGTTGTTCTACCGCATCAATAGCTTGCTGTTTAAGCTCTTCAGGGTTAACTAATTTAGCAGCTTCTTCTTCAACAATAAGCTTAAACGCATCTTTGATTTTCATCTTGCGCGCTTTTTGCTTTTGTCCCGCTAAATTTTGGAACATAGATTGTAATTGGTTCGTCATCTCTTCCATTCCTGGAGGAGCCATAATTTCAACACCCATTGGTGTTGCAGATAACTCAATTTCAATCTCTTTATCGTCTAATTGGCCTTCACGTAATTTTTTACGGAAAGATTGACGCGCTGCTGAAGGTTCTGATGCTTGTTCTGTTACGCCCCAGTTATTTTTTGCTGGTGGAATAAGTACATCAAGGATACGTTCTTCAGCCATTTCCTCAGCGCGGAAGCGATTTTTTTCAATTGCTTGGCTACGTACCATTTTTACCGCAGAGTCGGTTAAGTCACGGATAATAGAATCGACTTCTTTACCCACATAACCCACTTCGGTGAATTTAGTTGCTTCGACTTTGATGAAAGGTGCATTTGCCAATTTTGCTAAACGGCGTGCAATTTCAGTTTTACCAACACCGGTAGGTCCAATCATCAGAATATTTTTAGGTGTGACTTCATGGCGTAGCGCTTCATCAAGCTGCATACGACGCCAGCGGTTACGTAGGGCAATCGCCACAGCACGTTTCGCTTTATCTTGACCAATAATAAATCTATCAAGTTCACTGGCAATTTCGCGAGGAGTCATTTCAGACATGCTCTCTAATCCTTACTCTTTTGAAGAGAGTTCTTCAAAGTTGACATTATGGTTAGTGTAAATACAGATATCTCCAGCGATGCTAAGTGCTTTCTCAGCAATTTCTCGTGCAGAAAGTTCAGTATTTTCTAGCATAGCTCTAGCCGCTGCTTGTGCATAAGGGCCACCGGAACCGATAGCAATTAAATCGTTTTCTGGTTGAACCACATCACCATTACCTGTGATGATAAGAGATGTATTTTCATCTGCAACAGCAAGCAACGCTTCTAATTTGCGTAGCATTCTGTCTGTGCGCCAATCTTTAGCAAGTTCTACCGCAGCTTTAGTTAAATGCCCTTGGTGAAGTTCTAATTTGCGCTCAAACAGTTCAAAAAGAGTAAAAGCATCAGCAGTGCCGCCAGCAAATCCCGCAATGACTTTGTCGTTATAAAGACGGCGTACTTTGCGAACATTGCCTTTCATGACGGTATTACCCATCGTCGCCTGTCCATCACCACCGATTACAACTTGGCCCTTACGGCGAACACTTACGATTGTAGTCATGAGTCAGCCCCTGGTTTAATCAATAAAAATGAGACGGGAAGTGTCTTTATTTAAGATAAAGCACTGCCCGTTGTGTGAATTAGAATTATAGGTGGGGGAGAAAATTTATTTTTCAACCCCCAGAAGAGCGAAGAATACAACCTGATACGCCAGCTCCAGCTGCTTGTCTACTCACAGAGTTGGCTTGTTCTTTACTGTAAGGACCTGATAAGACGCGGATCCAACCATCATTTCCTTTCGTTACTCGGCTTTCAACACCAGAAAAAGCCAGAGTTGCTCTCACTGATTCAGCTTGTTCGGTATTTTTAAATGAGCCGCATTGCACTAAAAAGTTTGCTTCAGTAACAGCAGGTTTAGGCGGTGTAACAATTGCAGGTACTTGCGGTGGTTGAGTTTGTACAGGCTGTTGTGCAACAGAAGGTGTTGTTGCAGGTGGTGTTACAACCACTTGTGAGCGCGGTACTTCACCATTGTAAGGCACTTCTGGCAGTTGAACAGCAGGTTGACGCTTATCCGCTTCAATTTGTTGTAAAAAACGTAACTGCTCAGGCGAAAGTGTTGCTTTCGGATTAATCTGGCTACCCGATGAAGGATATTCAGGCTGTAAAGGCGTACCGACCTGACGATTTTCCAATTCTTTAATATATTGCCAACGCTCTTGCGGTTTTGGCGGTAGGCTATTCGCTGGATGCTGCCCAGTGATGGTTGGCGTTGTTTCTACGGCTTCTTTTTTATCATGTGTAATAAAATAGAGGCCGCCGATAAACAGCGCCACAATAGCGATTGCCGCAATAAGCGTCGTTAAAGGCAGCCCTTTAGCAGCCTTTTTGCTTTTACTTTTCGTTGTCTTTTTACGACGAGCAGATGTCTGTCCTCGTCCCACATAGTCTCGTTGTGCCACAGTTCGATTCGCTGATAATTAAAGGAATAGGTATCACAAACGATATGTTACTTAACATAGTGTGTTTTGCCTAGCTTTTAAGCCGACAGACACTCTCTCTTATAATTAGCTCACAATCTAATAAGCGAGAACCAGGTGCAACAGGTCTACCTTGTAGTTGATCGAGTAATAACAACATAGATTCACGACCAATTTGATAACGAGGTTGCTCCATTGTTGTTAGGGCTGGTTCGCTATAACGTGTGATATCAAGATTATCAAAACCAATCACAGAGAGATCTTTAGGGAGCTCTAATCCTAATTTTTTCGCCTGCCACATAACGCCAATTGCCATAATATCACTATGACAGAACACGGCTGTTGGTGGCTCAGGTAAAGAAATCAGCTTTTTCAGACTTTCTGCACCGCTTTCATGGGTAAAATCACCACGGATAATATAATCTTCACGCAAAGGTACGCCTGTTCTACGCATAGCTTGAATATAGCCTTGTAAGCGATAACGACATAAAGGCATATCTTCAGGGCCTGTAATACATGCAATACGCTTATGACCCATTTGCTGTAAATAGTGTGTTGCTCTAAAAGATGCCGTGAGATTATCAATATGCACGGTAGGTAATTCGAGTTCAGGCGCAAACTCATTTGCCATGATCATCGGTGGTAAATTTTTCTGTTCTTCTTTGGAAACATCAAAAGGGATATGTGAGCCAAGAAGTAACATACCGTCAATTTGTTTGGTGATAATGAGATTAATAAAGGCATTTTCATGTTTTTGCTGATGTTTACAATCACCAATTAACACGAGATAACCATGTTGAGCAGCGGTTTCTTCGATGCCACACACAACATCAGTAAAAAATGGATCGCTGATGTTAGGTACGATCACAAGGATCGTTTTTGACTCGTTACGCTTAAGGTTTTTTGACAGGTTATGTGGGTAATAGCCCACATCAAGAACAGCCTGTTCAACTTTCTGACGGGTTTGTGAGGATACTTTTTCCGGATTCATTAAAGTACGTGACACAGTTGCTGTGGACACGCCGGCTGCAAAGGCAACATCTTTCATTGTTGCTTGCGTATTATCTTTATTATTCTGTTGCAAACCCCATACCTCCCTTCTGGATGGTTTAGTTAAACGATTGCTTTTTTGTTGCAAAAAAACCGCCAATATTCAAAAAAGGATTTTATCGACGGTTTTTAATTCAAGAAATATTCTAAATTGTTATTCTACCCACTTTTTAAATAGATACTGTTACCTAGTTTGCATAAAAAATGTGATACCAATCGTTTTTATGAGGTAGTTCGCAAAATTGATAAATAATCTCGGGCTGTAACGAGTATTCAAGCGAAATTGTATCCGCAACATAAGTCTGACTAAAATATTCCCAATTTGAGCAGGAAAGATCCTTAACAGTCTGTTGGGTCAACATCAATATTCCATTTCACTTTTTTACTCTCAGGTAAGGCGACAATCTGAGGATAAGTGACAGACATCAATTTTTGTAAATAACCCCGTGAAGGATGCTGGAGCAATAATTGCCAACGATAATTTCCACCTCGTTTAGCTTGAATTGCTGGAACGGGTCCCATTACCCATAAATTCGCGTCTCGCATTGGGTGTTGTTCAAAAAACTGTTTGAGCTGTCGTAAGAACTGAGGCGCACGCTGATTATTGTGATCTTCAGAGCGGATCATAATATGGCTAGAATAAGGCGGTAAAAAAGTCGCTTGTCGCTCTTGCAAAGCTTCTTTAGTGAAAGCGTCATAACCTTTTTCTAATAGTGTCAGCAAAAGAGGGTGATCAGGCTGGTGAGTTTGTAAATACACCGCGCCTTGTTTACCCGCACGACCCGCACGACCTGATACTTGTATATAAAGCTGAGCAAAGCGTTCGGCTGCACGAAAATCACTGGAGAACAGAGCGCCATCCACATCAAGTAAAGCCACTAAGGTGACATCAGGAAAGTGATGCCCTTTGGCTAACATCTGTGTACCAATAAGAATGCGTGAGCCACCCTGATAAATATCTTCCAGTTGTTGCTCTAAAGCACCTTTGCGACTTGTTGTATCTTTATCAATTCGCGTCACTGGTGTATCAGGAAATAATTCACCAATCCCTTGCTCAAGTTGTTCGGTTCCTAATCCTACGGGGATTAAATTAGTTGAACCACATTGTGGGCATTGTGCTGGAATTCGTCGCTGACTATCACATTGATGGCAACGTAGCATGCCATGTTTTTGGTGGATAGTATAATAGTGATCGCAGCGAGGGCATTCTGCTATCCAACCACATTCATGGCATAACAATGCAGGTGAAAATCCTCGGCGATTTAAAAAGAGCATTACTTGGTTACCTGCATTAAGGTGCTCTTTTATTGCTTTAATCAGAATTGGAGACAACCCTGTTGTCAGCGGTTGCCCTTTTAAATCAATTAAATGCTCTGTTGCGGGTTTTGCATTGCCTGCACGTTGAGTCAGCGTGAGTTGTTGATATTTCTTTTGCTCAACATTAAAACTAGTTTCAATTGATGGGGTTGCGGTTCCCATCACGATAGGAATGTTTTCTTGCTTTGCTCGGAAAACGGCGAGATCACGAGCATGGTAACGCCAACCATCTTGTTGTTTATAAGAGCCATCATGCTCTTCATCGATAATAATAATGCCAAGATGCTGAAAAGGGGTTAGAAGTGCCGATCGTGTGCCAATAATAATGGCGTTATCACCTCGTTTTGCTCGTAACCAAACGGCTAAGCGTTCAGTATCATTTAATCCTGAATGAAGCACATCAACAGGGGCATTAAAGCGTGCTTTAAAACGGCGGATTGTTTGGGGTGTTAAACCAATTTCAGGCACCAGTACCAGTGCTTGTTTACCTTGCGCGAGAATTTTTTCTAATACACTTAAATAAACTTCCGTTTTTCCTGAACCTGTAATACCCAATAATAACCAAGGTGAGAACTGGTCAGCCTGCGCGGTGATTGCACCTACTGCAATAGCTTGTTCTGTGTTTAACTTAAAACGTTCGCCTTGAACCGCAAGATCATTGTGCCAGTGTATAGGAGCTGGTTGAATAGGGCGAAGGTCTGCAAACTCTTTCTTTTTTAAGTTATTAAGTGTTGCAGTTGTGATTTCAAATTCATCAAGTTGATGGCGATATAAAGGTGTACGGCGAAGGGCAGCTAATGCTTGTTGCTGTTTTTTTGCACCTTTTAAACTATTGAGATCGAGATTAATCCCCTCTTCAGTAGCATACCATTGCCATAATGGTGTGAATTCTGCGGGTTTTCCTTGTCGTAATAAAATCGGCATAGCATGAAATAGCACTTCCCCTAAAGGATAGTGATAATAAGCCGATGCCCAATTTAACATATCCCACAAAACACCCGGAAAGAGTGTTTCGCTATCAAGGATCTCATCAATTGGCTTTAGCTTTTCGATAGGAAACTCACTGTGTGTACTGAGTCCTTTGACAATACCAAGAGAGCGGCGTTTATTACCAAAAGGCACGATCACCCGACTGCCGATAACAGGCGCATCAATCCCTTCTGGTAACAGGTAATCAAAAGAGGAGAATAGTGGTACAGGTAAAATTACCTGAACTATAGTCATATCAGGGGTTCCGAGAGTTTTAGCGAAAAGATGACACTAAGAATATCACAAAAAGTGTGCAGATTTCATTGCGCGTTTAGCGGATATTCTGTATGATCCGCCCCCTTTGGTAGATAAATTACCAAACACTTAATTTCAATCAACACGACGTGTGGTGTTCGGCTGTGGGCTGAATGGCGACACGGCCTTAGTAGAGGTTTTCCATGCAAAAAGATATCCATCCTAAATACGAAGAAATTACTGCATCTTGTTCTTGCGGTAACGTTATGAAAATCAACTCCACTGCAGGTCATAACCTGAATCTGGACGTTTGTGACAAATGCCACCCATTCTATACTGGTAAACAACGTGATGTTGCAACTGGTGGTCGTGTTGATCTGTTCAACAAACGCTTCAAAATTCCAGGCAGCAAATAAGATATTTGTTGTCACAAGATGTCAGCTTAGTCTAGCATCTTGCAGACAGTTCGGAATTGAAGAAAAGCCCAAAGTTTTTGCTTTGGGCTTTTTTTATGGGCAAAGTCCTCCCTTTTTAGATAACGTTTTTGGTAGTGACAAGCCAGATCACAACTGATAAATTATCTATTCATCCATCTATTCACTTACCTATTCATAAAGCAATTAATATCATGACAATACGCTCTGAATTGATACGGCAAATACTACGTAATGAACCTAGGTCAGCAAGACAACTTACTGATATTATGAATATTAGCCAGCCAACATTGTCACGGGCATTAAACGCGCTAAGTGATGATATTGTGCGAATTGGTTCAGGATCTTCTATTCAATATGCTTTACGCGATAGTTCCCGTGGGTTTAATTCAGTTCCTATTTATCGCATAAATGAAGAAGGTAAGGTCAAGCCGCTAGGTAAATTGACGCCAGTTTTCCCAGAAGGTTTCGTCATGGAGCGGATAGACAATGTGAACCGACATAGTGAAGGTTTGCCATGGTGGTTATTGGATATGCGCCCCCAAGGATATCTTGGGAGAGCTTATGCTTCAGCCTATTCGGCTGAGCTTGGTTTGCCCCAAAACCCAGATCGTTGGTCTGATACCGATATAATCAGAGCATTACTGACTCATGGACATGATGCAGTGGGAAATCTGCTAATAGGAGAGCAGGCAAGAGATCAATTTTTGGGTATGCAGACACCAGAAATTGTTGAGCGTGATAAAACTTATCCCACATTAGCACGAGCTGTTAGTTCGGGAGAGGATCCTGGTTCATCCGCTGGTGGGGAGCAACCCAAATTCTGCACCTATACAGAAAAAGGTCATGTTATCGTAAAATTTACGGCGCCTGACGATAATGCTGTTAGTGAGCGTTGGCGTGATCTGCTTCAAGCTGAGCATCTGGCATTAAAAGTTCTTGGAGTTGAAACAGAGGTATTTGATTTTGAAGGGCAACGCTTCCTCGAAATCCCACGATTTGATCGTGTAGGCCCACTAGGTCGTATAGGTCTTTTTTCTTTACAAGCACTAGATGCTGAGTTTATAGGACGGGCAAGGGAGCCTTGGCCAGTATTAGTTAATGAGCTAATTAAGCAAAAACGAGTTCATTCAGAGGCTGCGATTAGCACGGTACGCCGTTGGGCATTTGGTATGTTGATTGGAAATACTGATATGCATCATGGCAATTTGTCGTTTATCAGTAGACATGGCCGCCCATATGAGCTTTCACCTGCCTACGATATTTTACCAATGGGATTTGCGCCTAAGTCTGGTGGTGAAATAGTCAATACACTTCGTCCAGTGACATTACTTGATGGGATCAGCTGTGAAATCTGGCAGGAATGTTTAGAGTTGGCCGAGCAGTTTTATACTTTAGCTGAGAGCTGTAATTGTTTTTCTGACAATTTTTCTCCATGCCTTAAAGCGTTACGTAGTCATCTTGATGAAGCAAGTTCGCGTATATCTCGTCTAGGGTGATGACAAATAGACCTAAAAAATTAATTTAAGATGATGTGTTGCTGGATTTTGTGCATGCGGTTGATGAGAACAATCTTCGATACATACCGAAAGAACCCCCTCTCGCTAAAAGCTAGGGGGGCATAATCTGAAGCCCAAAGTTTTTGCTTTGGGCTTTTTTGTTCGTGTTAATCAAGCAATAAGTCAAAAACTGACGCTGATTAATACTCCCAAGTATCGGGATCAACCCCGCGCTGGCGCATTATTTCTTTTGCCTCTTCAGGGATTTCATCGTTACGTTCTTTACGTAAGTCTTCATCATTTGGGAGAGGCTGTCCGGTAAATGCGTGCAAAAATGCTTCACACAATAATTCACTATTGGTTGCATGTTTTAGGTTATTAACCTGACGGCGAGTGCGTTCATCGGTCAAAATTTTTAGCACTTTCAATGGAATTGAAACTGTAATTTTTTTAACTTGCTCACTCTTTTTGCCATGCTCAGCGTAAGGGCTGATATATTCACCGTTCCATTCAGCCATGGATTACCTTAATTAATATCATTTAGTTGAAGTCAGAATAGGGTTAACCCACATTCTGATGGGCAATACCAGTTTATCATGACTTTTCTAAAACCACCGACTCTTCTGGCTGAAGGTGAGAGAAAAAGTAACAGTCACTGGCGATATTCTTAATCTGTGTATTATTCCATTACTTAATCTATCCGTAAAGTAGTTTAGATGGCTAGATGTGTTGACGTCTTGGTGTCTAATTGGATATGCTGTCATTCGACGTTTCCACTTATCGCTGTGACAAGGTGCCTGTATGACGAAGAAAACAGCAACAATTGCTATCCATAATGGGCTAAATGAAGACACTCAATTTGGTTGTGTCGTACCGCCTATCTATCTTTCTAGTACCTATAATTTTTTAGAGTTTAATCAGCCTCGTGCTCATGATTATTCTCGTCGAGGTAATCCAACACGCGATATGGTGCAAAAGGCATTAGCCGAGCTAGAAGGTGGAGTGGGGGCAGTTGTCACTAGCAGTGGAATGTCAGCTATTCATTTAATTTGTACGGTTTTTCTAAAACCTGGCGATGTGATTGTTGCGCCTCATGATTGTTATGGAGGAAGCTATCGCCTTTTTAACAGCCAACAAGAGCGTGGTGCTTACCGTGTGATTTTCGTTGATCAAAATGATGATATTGCACTTAAGCAAGCTTTAGCGCATCAGCCTAAAATTGTTTTTATCGAAACACCAAGTAATCCTCTTTTAAGAATAACGGATATTCAAAAAATCAGTGAACTTGCTCATCAACAAGGTGCTTTAGTGGTTGCTGATAACACCTTTATGAGCCCTGTCTTGCAAAAGCCGTTAGCATTAGGCGCTGATATTGTTGTGCACTCATGCACAAAATATCTTAATGGACACTCAGATATTGTCGCTGGTGTTGTTATCTGTCAGTGTCAGAAACAGCTTGAGGAGCTAAGCTGGTGGGCGAATAATATTGGCGTCACATCTGGCGCATTTGATAGCTATTTATTATTACGAGGCATAAGAACATTAGTTCCTCGAATTCGACTTCAGCAAGAAAATGCACAGGCATTAGTGGCGTTTTTACAAGCACAGCCATTAGTCGAAAAAATGTATTACCCCGCACTGGAAAATCATGTTGGTCATCAAATAGCAAAAAAACAGCAACAAGGTTTCGGTGCAATGTTAAGTTTTGAGTTAAAAGGGGGATTGGATGTGATTAAACTCTTTTTATCTCAATTAACACTCTTTACACTGGCAGAATCTTTAGGTGGGGTAGAAACCTTAATTTGTCACCCTGCCACCATGACACATGCAGGTATGTCAGAAGAAGCGAAAAAAACAGCAGGGATCAGCCCCTCATTACTTCGTATCTCGGTGGGTATTGAAGATAGCCAGGATTTAATCAATGATTTGCAAAGTGCGTTTGATGCAGCAACTAAAAGGTAACCATGGATCATGAGCGTAGTGGCGATTAAACAACAGGCGGAGCCGATTTGCCGTCAGTTACATAAATTCGGTGGTAGCAGTCTTGCGGACATAAAATGTTATCAACGTGTCGTGAATATCATGACGAACTATAGCCAACCTAATGACCTAATGGTGGTTTCTGCGGCGGGCTCCACGACGAATCAGTTGATTAGCTGGCTGAAACTTAGCCAAAGTGATCGTATTTCTGCCCATCAAGTTCAGCAAACGTTGCGCCGTTACCAGTTATCTTTAATTGAAGGGTTACTTTCAAAAGAGAATGCAGAATTACTTTCTCAAGCCTTTATTGCTGATCTTGAACGCTTAAGTTATTTGTTAGATAAACCTATTACAGACGCAACTTATGCAGAAGTTGTCGGCCACGGTGAAATTTGGTCTGCAAGATTAATGGCGAATTTGCTTACAGAGCAAGGTTTACCTAGTGTGTGGTTAGATGCGCGTGAGTTCTTGTGTGCTGAAAGAGCGGCTCAGCCACAAGTCAACGAAACGTTATCTCGCCCATTACTTCAAGTACTCTTAGCTAAACATCCTGAAAGCCGTTTTGTTGTAACGGGTTTTATTAGTCGCAATCAACAAGGTGAAACGGTCTTATTAGGTCGTAACGGTAGTGACTACTCTGCAACACAAGTTGGGGCTTTAGCCGATGTTGGTAAAGTCACAATTTGGAGTGATGTTGCGGGCGTTTATAGTGCAGATCCTCGCAAAGTAAAAGATGCTTGTTTATTACCCTTGTTGCGTTTAGATGAAGCGAGTGAATTGGCTCGATTAGCCGCCCCAGTTTTACATACGCGTACACTTCAACCCGTTTCAGGCAGTAATATTGATTTACAACTTCGTTGTAGCTATCAACCAGAGCAAGGATCAACACGTATAGAACGTGTGTTGGCATCAGGAACGGGCGCTAAAATAGTGACTAGCCATGATGATGTTTGTTTGATTGAGCTCCAACTTCCATCACATCAAAATTTCGAACAAGTGGCGAAAGAGGTTGATGAATTACTTAAGCGTGCACAAATTCGTCCTTTAGCTACTGGTGTGGATAAAGACAGTCAACTTTTACAACTTTGCTATACCAGTGAAGTGGCTAATAGTGCATTGGACGTGCTACAAGATGCAGTTTTACCAGGTAAATTACATTTACGAGAAGGCTTCTCATTAGTGGCTTTAGTGGGGGCGGGTGTTTGTAAAAATCCTCTGCATTGTCATCGTTTTTATCAACAACTTAAAGACCAACCAGTTGAATTTATTTGGCATGCGGAAGATAACATCAGTTTAGTTGCGGTATTACGTAATTATACTGAGCACTTGCTGCAAGGTTTGCATCAAACGTTATTTAGAGCTGAAAAACAAATTGGCTTAGTACTATTTGGTAAAGGGAATATTGGTTCACGTTGGTTAGAATTGTTTGCTCGCGAACAAGAGCCTTTATCAGCACGCAGTGATTTTGAATTTATCCTTGCGGGCGTGGTCGATAGCCGTCGCAGTTTGCTGGACTACCAAGGGATTAATCCTAGTCGTGCTTTGGCATTCTTTGATGACGAAGCAACTGAACATACGGAAGAGTCACTCTATCTTTGGATGAGAGCACATCCTTATGATGATTTAGTGGTAGTTGATATTACTGCCAATGAGTCTCTTGCCGCTTCTTATGAAGATTTTGCTAGCTACGGTTTTCATGTTATCAGTGCAAATAAGATTGCTGGCTCGGCTTCAGGTGTGCGCTATCGTGCCACACGAGATGCGTTTTCTAAAACAGGTCGCCATTGGTTATATAACGCTACAGTGGGTGCGGGTTTACCCATTAATCATACGGTGCGTGATCTGCGTGAAAGTGGTGACACTATTTTATCCATTAGCGGTATTTTCTCTGGCACACTTTCTTGGTTATTTTTGCAATTTGATGGCACAGTTCCTTTCAGTGAGTTGGTGGAACAAGCTTGGCAACAAGGATTAACAGAGCCTGATCCACGAATTGATTTATCAGGGCAAGATGTGATGCGTAAACTGGTTATTCTTGCTCGTGAAGCGGGTTATGACATCGAGCCAGAGCAGGTACGTGTTGAATCTTTAGTACCTGTGCAAGCTGAAACTGGTTCGCTAGAAGAATTTTTTGATAACAGTGCGCTGATTAATGAACAAATGGCACAACGATTAGCTGCTGCAAATGAAATGGACATGGTATTACGTTATATCGCCCGTTTTGATGCTAATGGTAAAGCTAAAGTCGGTGTTGAAGCCGTGAGAAAAGATCATCCCCTCGCTTCGCTATTACCAGGGGATAATTTATTTGCGATTGAAAGTCGTTGGTATCGTGATAATCCGCTTGTGATCAGAGGGCCGGGAGCTGGCAGAGATGTGACCGCAGGCGCAATTCAGTCAGATTTAAACCGTCTTTCTCAATTACTGTAATTTAATTATTTCTTTTTTATAAAGGTTATCAGCGGGTTATTTTCTGCTGATAACCTTTTGTCATTTTTGTGTCATATCACCCAATTTTTTTAATTTCTTTGGCTATACTTAATTTATCTCTAGTCACAAAGGAGCGATTGATGTCAAAGGTAGTAAGACAGATTGTCCCACTAAGAAATGAAATGACGGAGGTGAACCATCAAGCTAAAGAGAACTTTTGTCAGTAGCTCATGATGTGAAATTTAAGCATCTTGAGTGGAAGTTGAAGTGGAAGTATGGTTACAACGTGTTAGAACGTTATTTAAAGTACAATTCGATTAACCACATGTTTTACAACAGACAACTTAACTTACTGAAAGAACAATTCGTTATTCTTAATTTAAAGCGCTGATATTCAGCGCTTTATTCGTTTTTATCTTATGAAAATTTTAATCGGAAAATTTAATCGAGTAAAAATGTAAAAGAGAAGAAAAATAAGGAATAAAATAGAGACATGAGTTATAGCCCTTCGGTGAAATAAGCTAAGAATCAAAAAATAGACCAGACAATTTATCAATATTAAAAAAAATCATCTAAATTTACCGCCAGATAAACCCTCACGTATCTTGCCCTTTCTAGTAAAAAACGCTTCTTAGTCGATAAGAAACAAAAATATGTCCTTATTTTTGGCAAAATTGAGCCAAAACAACATGAATATTAGCCATTCTTATAACACTAAAGCCGTAATTAAATTTCAGAAAAATCCCCCAAACCGATTATTTTCTGATATGAATAGTAGGCTAAGTAAAAAAAGCAGTGTGGCTTATCACAAAAATCAAAATAAAGTCACATCAGAAATGAAAGTTAATTACACAACTGGGAGGACATGACTTTTCTAATAGGAAGAAGCATGTTGTTACCGCCACAAAGACAAGGTCAGGAGTCTTATGAATCAACAATATTCTGCTATGCGTAGCAATGTCAGTATGCTTGGCAAGCTACTTGGAGATACGATAAAAGAAGCACTCGGTGAAGAAATTTTAGATAAGGTTGAATCTATTCGAAAATTATCTAAATCGTCACGAGCAGGTAATGAAGTTCAGCGACAAAAACTGTTGTTGACGTTACAAAATCTCTCTAATGATGAATTATTGCCTGTTGCTAGAGCATTTAATCAATTCTTAAACCTGACGAACGTGGCAGAACAATACCATAGCATTTCGCCTCATGGCGAAGCGGCTAGCAATCCTGTGGCATTGGCAAAACTGATCACCCGACTAAAAGATAAGAATTTTACCGACGAGCAATTAAAAGAAGCCGTAGAGCAAATCTCTATTGAGCTGGTATTAACGGCACACCCAACCGAAATTGCACGTCGCACACTTATTCATAAATTAGTTGAAGTAAATACCTGCTTATCTCAACTCGACCACGATGATTTAGCGGATTACGAGCGTACTAATATTATGCGCCGTCTGCGTCAGTTAGTGGCTCAATCATGGCATACTGACGAAATTAGAAAAATTCGCCCAACACCAATTGATGAAGCAAAATGGGGCTTTGCGGTTGTTGAAAATAGCTTATGGGAAGGTGTTCCTGCTTTTTTACGTGAATTTAATGAGCAGCTTAGAGAGTCCATTGATTACAACTTACCAGTAGAAGCTTCTCCTATTCGTTTTACCTCATGGATGGGTGGAGATCGTGATGGTAACCCAAATGTGACGGCTGAAATCACACGCCATGCTTTACTATTAAGCCGTTGGAAAGCCGCTGATTTATTCTTAAATGATATTCAAGTCCTTGTTTCAGAACTTTCAATGACAGAAAGTACACCTGAACTGCGTGAATTAGCGGGTGGTGCTGAAGTTGCAGAGCCTTATCGTGAAATTGCTAAACAATTGCGTACACGCTTACAAGTGACTCGCGATTATCTAGAGCAACGCATTAAAGGGCTACAATCGTTACCGCCAGAAGGCTTATTGATTGATAATGAAGAACTTTGGGAGCCGTTATACGCGTGTTATCAATCATTAACTCAATGTGGTATGCGTATTATTGCCAATGGGCAACTGTTAGATACATTACGCCGTATTCGTTGTTTTGGCTTACAACTGGTGAAACTGGATATTCGCCAAGAAAGCACCAATCACACTGAAGCACTCTCTGAATTAACACAATATTTAGAGCTTGGTGATTATGCAAATTGGTCTGAAGAGCAAAAACAAACTTTCTTACTTGAAGAATTAAATTCTAAACGCCCATTGATCCCGACAAATTGGCAACCAAGCGCAGCGACTCAAGAAGTATTTGAGACTTGTCGTGTCATTGCACAATCACCTAAAGATTCTATTGCCTCTTATGTGATTTCAATGGCAAAAGTGCCTTCTGATGTATTAGCGGTAAAACTATTACTGAAAGAAGCTGGTGCGAATATTCGTTTACCTGTTGCTCCTTTATTTGAAACGCTTGAAGACTTAAATAACGCTGAAAGCGTAATGACCCGTTTGTTTAATATCCCTTGGTATCGTGATCTAATTGATGACAAACAAATGGTGATGATTGGCTATTCAGACTCAGCAAAAGATGCGGGTGTGATGGCGGCATCATGGGCGCAATATCGTGCTCAAGATGCATTAATCAAACTCTGTGAAAAATCAGGCGTAACATTAACACTATTTCATGGACGTGGCGGTACGATTGGTCGTGGTGGCGCGCCAGCACATGCAGCTTTACTTTCTCAACCACCAGGAAGTTTAAAAGGCGGTCTGCGTGTGACAGAACAAGGCGAAATGATCCGCTTTAAGTTCGGATTACCACAAGTCACAATCAGCAGTCTTGCTCACTATGCTGGTGCAATTTTAGAAGCCAATTTATTGCCACCACCAGAGCCAAAAGCACCTTGGATTGAGGTCATGGATTCTTTGTCTGACGTTTCTTGTGCAATGTATCGTGACTATGTGCGAGGGCAAGAAGACTTTGTTCCTTACTTTAGAGCGGCAACTCCAGAAGGCGAGTTGGGTAAACTACCATTAGGCTCTCGTCCTGCAAAACGTCGTCCTACTGGTGGTGTTGAAACCTTGCGTGCTATTCCGTGGATCTTCGCATGGACTCAAAACCGCTTAATGTTACCTGCTTGGTTGGGCGCTGGTGCCGCATTACAACATGAAATTGATAGCGGGAAACAAGCGGTATTAGACGATATGTGTGAGAACTGGCCGTTCTTTAATACACGTATTGCGATGTTGGAAATGGTCTATGCTAAAGCGGATTTATGGTTAGCGGAATATTACGATCAACGTTTAGTTGAAGAGCGTTTATGGCCACTAGGAGCTAAATTACGTCAGCAACTTTCTGATGATATTAAGAGTGTTTTGGCGATTTCAAAAGATGAGCACTTAATGGCAGATTTACCTTGGGTTGCAGAATCTATCGCACTACGTAATGTCTATACTGATCCATTAAACGTACTTCAGGCCGAGTTATTACAGCGTTCTCGTACACATAGTGAGTCGGATCCTCGTATTGAACAGGCACTAATGGTCACTATTGCAGGTATTGCGGCAGGTATGCGTAATACAGGCTAGAGGCATCAGTATTTAGAAATAAAAACAGCGCTTAATAATAGCGCTGTTTTTTGTTTTTTATCTCTTATCTCTGATATTGGTTTTATTTTTTTGCTTCTTCATAAGACTCAATAGCTCTTATTCGTGCTTTTGCGTGATCAACTATGGGTAATGGGTAATCGAGAGAATTATTGGTTTTTGCTGCCCATTCGTGAGGCGTATGAATATATCGACTCGGCACATTGGCGAGTTCAGGAAGCCAATGGCGGATAAATTCACCATCAGGATCGAACTTACGACCTTGAGTGGTAGGATTAAAAATTCGAAAATAAGGTACGGCATCAGTTCCTGTTGATGCGGCCCACTGCCAACCCCCATTATTTGATGCGAAATCACCATCAATCAGTTGTGACATAAAATAACGCTCACCCCAACGCCAATCAATTAACAAGTCTTTGATAAGAAAGCTCGCCGTGAGCATACGTAAGCGGTTATGCATCCAACCTGTTTGGTTAAGCTGTCGCATCGCAGCATCAATAATAGGGAAACCCGTTGAGCCTTGAGTCCAAGCATTAAATTCATCTTGATTATTACGCCAATTGATTTTTTCTGTCCAAAGCTGAAAAGCAATGTGTTTGCATAAATTGGGATTTGCCACAATTAAGTGTTGGTAAAACTCTCGCCAAACAAGTTCATTAAACCAAACAAATGCACCTGATGTGCTGTTTTCTAAGAAATCAGGTTCAGTTTGATAAAGGCGATTAAAACATTGTCGAATAGACAGTAATCCAATCGAAAGATAGGGGGATAATCGACTTGTACCATCAACTGCGGGAATGTCTCGCCATTTTGCATAATGTGGGACGCTTTCATAACAGAATTGCTTTAAGCGTTTAAGTGCCTCTTCTTCAGTAGAGATAAAAGAGGGCAAGCTTGTATTTTCAAGTGAAAATAGCGGTGCTTTTAAAGGTGATACCGCTTTTTGATGTGTCCTGATCTCTGGGATAGGTAACGAAGCGTTATTTTGTGAAAAAAAGAGCCGAAGGAATGCATTTCTAAAGGGAGTAAAAACCTTATACATCTCCCCTTGTTGGGTGACTACATTACCTGGTGGAATAAACACATTGTCATGATAAGCATAAACGGTTGTCTTATTCTTCAGTAACTCAGTGACCTTTTCATCACGACGTTGTTCATTAAGGGCATATTGGTGATTGAAAAAAAGGGCGGTGGCTTGATGCTGTTGGCAATACTCAGCCACTTTATCGGCTGCATTTGAATAAGTATCGCTAATCACGATTGTCAGTGGAATATTGAGTTTTTCCAGTGATATTGAAAGATCCAGCAAAGCATTATGAATGAACGCCTGACATGACAAAGCCATATTGTGGGCTTTCCATTGTTCAGGCGTTACGGTGAAAAGAGCATGCACCTGTGCTTGTTTATCTTGGCAAGCGTTAAAGAGTGCTTTGTTATCCGTCACTCTTAAATCATTACGAAACCAGACCAAATGAACAGAAGACGGGTGCATGTGACCTCTCTTAATCTAATTTAGGATGTTGATCGATAAGCGCTTGGCGTTTTTTCTGTAATGCCTCAATTTCAGCTTCAATATCTTCAACACGTTGCTCGATATTATCATAATGCTCAGACAGAATTTCTTTTGCCTCTGATCTATCTGATGCCGCAGGTGTTGCACCTCGTAAAGGTTTATTTGCGGTTTCAATCATCTTAATCCCTGTGATCAAACCGACAACGGCAACAATCATCAGATAATAAGCAGGCATATATAAGTCACCAGTTGCTTCAACTAACCATGCCGCTGCCGTTGGTGTTGCACCTGCCACTAATACAGAAATATTAAATGCAATAGCTAATGCACTATAACGAATATGCGTTGGGAATATGGCAGGTAAAATAGACGCCATTACCCCAGTAAAACAGTTGAGTAGAACCGCAAGAATTAATAATCCTAAGAAAATTAAACCGATTTCATCACTGTTAATCATCATAAACGCAGGGTAAGCAAGAATAAACAACCCAATACTACCACCGATAACAAACGGTTTACGGCCAATTTTATCACTGAGTAAGCCGATCACAGGCTGTACAAATAACATCCCTATCATAATCGCGATAATAATCAAAACACCGTGATCTGCCGAATAGTTTAAGTTATGGGATAAATAACTCGGCATATACGTTAATAACATATAGTAGGTGACGTTAGTGGCAATCACTAAACCCACGCAGACGGTCAAACTTTTCCAATATTTTGAGGCGATTTCACGTAATGAAACACGCGGTGGATTTTCGATAGATTTACGGTCATCGCTGTTCATTTCATCAACATGCTGTTGGAATGCAGGTGTTTCTTCTAAAGCATGACGTAAATATAAGCCAATAAGACCTAATGGTAATGCTAAGAAGAACGGGATACGCCATCCCCACTCATGGAATGCTGTTTCTCCAAGGATAGTTGAAATAAGTACAACAACACCTGCACCCATAACAAAACCAGCAATAGAACCAAAGTCTAACCAGCTTCCCATAAATCCACGTTTACGGTCTGGTGAGTATTCAGCAACGAAAATCGCCGCTCCTGAATATTCACCACCAATGGAGAAACCTTGTGCTAATTTAGCGAGTAATAATAAAACGGGAGCCCAGATCCCAATAGTTTCATAAGCAGGGATCAGACCAATGGCAAACGTACTGAGCGCCATAATAATGATGGTGACAGATAACACTTTCTGACGACCAAATTTATCCCCTAGCATCCCAAACACAATGCCACCTAATGGTCTTACAAGGAAAGGTACAGAGAATGTGGCAAGGGCTGCAATCATCTGCACACCTGGAGATGCGCCAGGGAAAAACACTTGACCTAAAACATAAGCGAGAAAGCCGTAGACACCGAAGTCGAACCATTCCATGGCATTACCTAACGCCGCGGCGGTAATGGCTTTTTTCAGCTTACTATCATCAATAATTGTTATGTCATTGATTTGTAATGGTTTGTTTCTTTTCTTCTTCATTTTCATATTAAGTGACCTTTTATTAAGGTATTCGTAATTTCTTGTTATTCAATTAATTAAAAGAAATGAAGTGACTATTTGATAGCGAGAAGAGTGAGTAATAAAAATTCACTAAAAAACAGCTTACTTCTACCTATTTTAAATAGTGGTATTAAGCTAATAGATAAGAGAATATTTATTAAGTATAGATGAGATTAAATAAGATTTTAGGAAGTTTTCTTTGTCGTTTTGATATAACAAAACATAGCCTCTAGTATTAAAATGTGATCGTTATCATAACGTAATTCTGCTTTTGTGTAAAATTTGTAGTGTGAGAGGTTTTAAATTTACGTTAAGTAAACTTAAAATATCGAAAAGAAAAATCAAAAAATAAGATCAATTTTTATCATAAATAACAATTGGTTAATCTAATTTGTTGTGTTTTTTGATACAAGCTAACGCATTTATATGAGCATTATGCATAATACAAATACCGAAAGGTAAATAGAAAATAATAACGCCTTATTTTACTTTATTATTCTTTCGAATAGTGAAGATGAAAATGTGGATAATAGAATAGATCTCGCTATTCTTATTATTGATTACATCAAGATAGTATGACGGGATATCATGACAGAGATATTAAAGATAGCCTCGTCATTCCCCATATTTAGAATAACAACTTATAAATTTAATAATTAACCGCGCATTTGTGCAAATTAACCCAGGTACCTCTATGAACATTAATCAACTGAAAAGCTTTGTTGAAGTCGTGAAAAATAATTTCAACATTACTAATGCGGCTGAAAAACTTTATACCTCACAACCGACAATCAGCAAGCAACTAAAGATATTAGAAGATGAATTAAGTGTATCGCTGTTTGTTCGTAAAAATAATAACTTATTAGCATTAAGCCCGATGGGTAAAGAAGTCCATAAAATTGCTTGTGATATTCTTGGGCAAGTTGACCGAATCAAAAGCATTGTGGCGGAAGAAGATCGTAATAAAAAAGTCGATTTACATATTGCGACAACGCATACGCAAATTCGTTATTCATTGCCGAATGTGATTGATCACTTTCGTCGCTATTACCCTAATATTTCTTTACATTTTCATCAAGGCGCACCAGCTCAATTAGCGGAAATGGTTAAAAATGGTGATGTGGATTTTGCGATTGCCACAGAATCTATGCACCTTTATGAAGATCTAATTACACTGCCTTGTTACCGCTGGACTCGTAGCTTATTAGTCCCTTATGACCACCCTCTTGCTTTATTGAAAGACGATGAACTGGTTACCATCGAGCAGATGGCGGAGTATCCACTGATTACTTATGTTTTTGGTTTTACAAGAGGATCTAAATTAGACAAGGTATTTTATAAAAATAATCTTAAGCCTAATGTGGCGTTAACTGCGACGGATACAGAGATTATTAAATACTATGTTAAGCGACATTTAGGTATCGGCGTTATTGCAGCTGCTTCATATGATGAGACAGAAGATGGTGGCGCACTAAAATGTATTAATATCGATCATTTAGTGCAACCGAGTTATACCCATATTTGTGTCAGTAAACATACCCATATGAAAGATTATATGCATGAGTTTATTTCTCTCTATGCCCCCCATATTGATAGAAATATTATTCAGATGCCAGAGCAGTGGGAAACACAATGGCACAGTAAAGAGGTCTATCAGGGATTGCCTGATTTGCGTTCTGTGAATATTAATAATATCGCGACAGAATAAAAGTAATAATAAAGCCCGTTTTGCGGGGGCAATAACGGGCTTAGGCAGAACAAGAGAAAGATTAGCGAGTCAGAATATTCACAAAAATCTGAGCACCCACTAATAAACAATCATCATCGACAAAATAAGGATTGGCGTGAAGGTAATTATTAATCCCTTTCGCTTGGTTACCACTTCCTAAGAAGAACATGGCACCGACCTTACCTTTTGTGGCGTTAACCATATAGCTAAAGTCTTCACTGCCTGTCATTGGCTTACCGTTTGATTCAATATTCTCTTCTGGTAAGAATTTACGCATCGCATCTAATAAACGCTGATGTGCAGTTGGATGATTCACAACAGCTGGGTATCCGCTATAGCTTAATGTGGTTTTAAATCCACCAGCCGTACTGCGGGCAACAATTTCGTCGAAGCTGGCTTTCAGTATTTGATCGGTATTTTCATCCATAGAACGGATAGTACCGCGCGCTTGTACGTGATCAGCTAATGCATTAGGGATTGTTCCCCCATTGATCATGCCACAACCAAATACCGCAGGGCTAAATGGATCTGTCTTTTTCGCAACAACATAATCCATATAGTCAATTAAGCGCGTTGCTTCACGAATGGCATCTAACCCTTTGTGTGGTGTTGAACCATGTGCAGAAACACCATAAACATCTAATGTCCATGCTGAACCATAAGACGACATCACACCATCATTAAAGCGAACACAACCTGTTTCGATAGCGGCATCATTATGAAGTGCGTATGTTTCATCAACGCCTTCCATACAACCCATTTCCACCATTTTTTCAGCGCCAGGTACACGCATATCTTCTTCCGCCATTTGGAAAATAAAGCGGACATTTGACGTCATCTCTTCTTTATTTTCGGCAAGATACTTAGCACTGGTTAATGCCATGGTCATATGGGTATCGTGGCCACAGTTATGCGCACAACCTTGGTGAACTGAACTGTGTTCATTATTGGTTAAGTCTGGCATTTCTAGTCCGTCCATATCAGCACGGATAGCAATTAATGGAAATTCAGAATTAACAATTAAGTCTGCTGTGAAACCAGTATATCCATCAAAAGTTTTAATTTTATAACCAAAACTTTCCATTAATTCACGACAGTATTTAGATGTTTTATATTCTTCACCTGATAGCTCAGGTATTTTGTGCAGGTCTTGTCGTGTTTTTTTACTAAAGTCATTTAATTGAAAGAGTTTTTCACTGACATTATAAATATTATTCATTAGATAACTCCCTGGATACTAAATCCAATTTGCGCGACGATTGATGCTCCAAAGAAACAACAAGTTGAAACAATCATGAAAATAAGAATAACTTTCCATGACATTTTCTTAAGTTCTTCTAATTGACCACCAACAGATAAACCCGCAAATGCTAATAAAGGAACACAACAAGATAAGAAAGAAACTTTACCAATAGAACTAATAAAGAAATCTCTTACCGGAGTTTCGGGTAAACAAATAAGGATCCCGATAATTGTTGCATAAGCAAATGTGGGTAAAGATGAAGGTAAATAATGTTTTGCAACGAGTGAAATAAATACCACTAATGACATAGCAATAAAGCTATCCCACATTGCATAAAGAGCGATCCCTGATGTTAATGTTTGAGTAAACATTGCCAGTAAAATAGCAACGAATACAAACTTCATATCAATAATTATATTTTTCATGCAGTTTTGCCTCTGGTGAAAATTTTATAAATTTTTTCTGAAAGAGGTAAACCTAAATAGGTTAATGACAGTGCGCCTAATGCGGAAGATAATAAATTAGATGCAGCGGCAACACTTAATACTTGCTGTGCTAATGCTTCATCAAGACCATTAATTAATGCACCTGATGCAGCACTTAACATTGAACCAGAACCCACACCAGAGCCTGCTGCAAGAGCAAGTGGATGTAATCCAGTTAGTGGAGCAATACTACCTAATACGCTAAACCATAAAGTACCGATAACAGAACCACATAAATAAATGGCTAATACACCAATATATTCTTGAGAGCCTGTACCAAATTTACCTTGGATAACAGCGATAGACGGTTCACGGCTAATAGATGAACAAGCACCAATTGCACGACGACCAAATCCAAATTTAATGGCTAATGGTACCGCAATTAATACTGGTAATAAGTTACCGAGTTCCTGAACAAATAAAGGAATACCGACACTTAAAATCATTTTAATATTAGGAACAATCATTCCCGCATATTGCGTACCTAAAATAAGTAGGCTGAAACCTACCATTTTACCGCAGAAGCCTTCTTCTTTTTCTGTGAATAATTTACCCCATACTTTAATTTTTTTACGGGTAAATCCAGCAGATATACACATACCAATAATTACAGCAAATAGCATTGGTAAAATAGGTATTACCGCAATGCCAATCTTAATTTCTTTTTTACCAATGACATATTGTGAAATAAAAATTAAGAAAAGGACTGCAAGAATACTAATAAAGAAAACCTTTATCGGACTTCTACTTTTGTCCATCCGTTAATCTCCGTTGAAAAATAATCAGGCTTTATTCTAGAGGACAAAAAGCAAAAGGTAGCGTGACCAATGTCATGTTTATTTCATACCTCTTTTTCATGGTGCATGAAATAATACAATGGTGATAAATTTATTAACAAATAGGAGAAAGTTAAATTTTTTAATAAAGACAGTGAGTAAGGCTGAAATGAGTCAGCTTAATTGTTAATAAAAATGTGAAGAGAAAAATCATAATTAAAAATTATTTTAATTATTAAAATAATACTATAAGAAAGTATTGTCTATAATTTAATAAAGAATAATATGTTATTAATGAGATGTATTCTTATTTGATGCGGTTATTATAAATTTAATGAATGTATTTGGAAGTGATATTTTATTTTTTGTATTTTTGAGGGCTGATTTTATCCCCACAGTGACATTATAGTGATTGGTGTTATTCTTTATATTTGAGTTAGTAAGATAATTTTCTCTGCAAGCTGATGAGGAAGAGAAACAGAATATGGGAAAGAGATAAGTGTAGCTCGCAGAGGCGTAATTCACCCAAAACTGAGGAAAGACATCACCATGAGTAAGCAAACAGTTGCAACTTATATTGCTAAAGTACTCCATAATGCAGGTGTGAAACGTATTTGGGGCGTGACAGGCGATTCTCTCAATGGATTAAGTGATAGCTTGCGAAAGATGGGAACGATTGAATGGATGGGAACCCGTCATGAAGAAGTCGCGGCTTTTGCCGCAGGAGCAGAAGCAGCAGTTAATGGTCAATTAGCGGTTTGCGCTGGCTCTTGTGGACCAGGAAATTTACATCTTATCAATGGGCTTTTTGATTGCCATCGTAATCATGTTCCAGTGTTAGCCATTGCTGCGCATATTCCTTCTGCTGAAATTGGTAGTAATTACTTTCAAGAAACACATCCTCAAGAACTTTTTCGCGAATGTAGCCATTATTGTGAATTAGTCTCAAACCCAGAGCAGATCCCTCAAGTGCTTGCCATTGCAATGCGAACCGCTATTTTGAAAAAAGGAGTCGCTGTTGTTGTTTTACCGGGAGATGTTGCACTAAAACCAGCCCCAGAAGATGCGCATGAAAACTGGTATCCGTTGCAATCTCCACTCATCATGCCAAATCGTTTCGAAATTGAAAAATTATCCGATGCGCTAAATAATGCAAAAAATATCACTTTAATGTGCGGTGCTGGATGTGCTCAAGCTCGCGACGAAGTGATTAAACTAGCTCAAACATTAAAAGCCCCTGTTGTACACGCATTGCGAGGGAAAGAGTACATTGAGTGGAAAAATCCCTATAGTGTAGGAATGACAGGATTAATTGGTTTTTCATCGGGTTATCATGCGATGGAAAATGCCGATACGTTAGTGTTGTTAGGTACGCAATTCCCTTATCGTGCATTTTATCCATCAAAAGCCAATATTATTCAAATTGATATTAATCCAAGTAGCCTTGGTTCGCATTGCCATGTCGATATGGCGATGATTGGCGATATTAAAGCCACACTCAATGCGATACAGCCTCGTTTAAAAGAGAAAACAGATACCACTCATCTTGATGCTTCATTGAAACATTATGCTAAAGCACGAGAAGATCTGGATGCACTTGCACAACCGAGTGAACGTGAGCTTATTCATCCACAATATCTGGCTCGTCGATTAAGTGAACTGGCAAATGATGATGCTATTTTTACTTGTGACGTAGGGACACCAACGGTATGGGCGGCACGTTATGTGGGTATGAATGGCAAACGTCGTTTACTGGGCTCGTTTAATCACGGCTCTATGGCAAATGCGATGGCTCAAGCCATTGGTGCACAGGCGTTAGATAGAAAGCGTCAAGTTGTGGCAATGTGTGGTGATGGTGGATTTACCATGCTAATGGGGGATTTTATCTCATTAGCTCAAATGAATTTGCCTGTAAAAGTGATTATTTTTAATAACAGTGTATTAGGTTTTGTCGCGATGGAGATGAAAGCGGGTGGCTATTTGACGGATGGTACGGATTTGCATAATCCTGATTTTGCCGCCATTGCTAACGCATCAGGCATCAAAGGTATTCGCGTTGAGAAAGGTGAAGATCTGGATAATGCACTGAAAGAAGCTTTTGAACATGATGGCCCTGTGATTGTGGATGTGGTAACCGCAAAACAAGAGCTTTCAATGCCCCCTGAAATTAAATTCGAACAGGCGAAAGGGTTTAGCTTGTATATGATGAAAGCGATTATTAATGGTCGCGGTGATGAGATTGTTCAACTCGCGAAAACTAATTGGTTACGCTAGTTATTAAGTCAGATTGAAGGTAAATAACCCTATCAAAATAAATCGATAGGGTTATTTTATTATTATTGGGCTTTCTCTGTTAAACAGAAGTTTTCAATTAATTGCCCCATTAATTCACGCGTCGGCTCAATAAATGCCATATCAATAAATTCATCAGGTTGATGTGCTTGCTCAATAGAACCTGGGCCTAAAACTAAGGTAGGGCAGAGATCTTGAATAAACGGCGCTTCAGTACAGTAATTTACAGTTTGCGCTTTCTCACCCAATAGTTTTTCGATCACGGCAACCATTTTATGATCGGTTGGGCACTCATAACCCGGAATAGGATCGTGTAATGCCTCAACACTTAAACGACCCGGCCAACGTGCTTTGACTGGCGCTAATGTTTCGTGAAGTAAATCATCCAAGTCTTGCAGTGTTAATCCCGGTAATGGGCGAATATCCATATGTAATTCACAGCAAGCACAAATTCTATTTGCTGCATCACCGCCATTAATATAACCAAAGTTCATTGTTGGATAAGGGATAACAAACGCAGGGTTGTTATAGCGAGTTTTTAACGTATCGCGCAGTGTACTAAGGTGAGTAATAGACTCATGCATCAGTTCTATCGCGTTCACCCCTTTTTCTGGATCACTAGAGTGTCCTGATTGCCCAGTAATGCGTATTGCATTTGATAAATGCCCTTTATGAGCACGAATAGGTTTTAACGATGTAGGTTCGCCAATAATGGCAAAATCAGGGCGGATTGCTGTATTAGCAGCAAAATAACGCGCCCCTGCCATAGAGGTTTCTTCATCAGCGGTAGCAAGTATATAAAGTGGATGCGTTAGTGTTTTAGTATCCACGTCACGTAATGCGTCAAGAATAAAGGCAAAAAAGCCTTTCATATCCGCTGTACCTAAACCGTATAACTTATTTTCTTTTTCTGTCAGCGTAAAAGGATCTTGCGTCCAACGGCCTTCATCAAACGGCACAGTGTCAGTATGACCACAGAGTAATAATCCGCCTTTCCCCATCCCTAATGTTGCGAGAAGGTTAAATTTTCCTCGCGTTTCGGGTACAGGTTGAATTTCAATTGAAAAACCTAATGTTTCCAACCAATTAGCAAGCAGGTTAATCAATGCTTCGTTGCTTTGATCGTTTTTAGCATCTGTTGCACTGATAGAGGGAGTTGCAATTAATTGACGATAAATCTCAATAAATGTAGGTAATTTAATATTCACTGTTGACAGCCTTTCTTCATAATAGTATCAATATTCATGCACTTTTTTTGAATAAAAATACATTAATCGGTTTGTGTTCATAGTACAAGGTAAGAATGACATGTTAAATACTCTGATTGTAGGAGCAAGTGGTTACACTGGCGCTGAATTAGCCGCCTATCTTCAGCAGCATCCTCATGTGAATTTGAGCAGACTGATGGTATCAGCTCAAAGTGCAGATGCAGGAAAGTGCTTTTCTGAACTTCATCCACAATATCGTGGTTTAGTAGATCTCCCACTAGAGCCGATGGTTGATGTGGCTAAAGCCGTTGAAAATATTGATATCGTTTTTTTAGCAACAGCACATGAAGTCAGCCATGACATTGCCCCTATTTTTCTAGAGCAAGGTTGCGTGGTGTTCGACTTATCTGGCGCCTATCGAGTACAAAACAAGCATTTTTATCAACAATACTATGGATTCGAGCATAAGAATACTGATTGGTTATCACAGGCAGTTTATGGGTTAGCTGAATGGAATGCCGACATTATTAGTCAGGCTCAATTAATTGCAGTGCCGGGTTGTTATCCAACGGTGTCTCAGTTGTCTCTAAAACCGCTTGTGGAAGCAGGACTTTTAGATACAGCACAGTGGCCAGTGATTAATGCCACCAGCGGTGTGAGTGGTGCTGGTAGAAAAGCCTCTTTAACCAGTAGCTTTTGCGAAGTGAGCTTGCAACCTTATGGCGTGTTTACGCATCGCCATCAACCTGAAATTGCAACACATCTGGGTATTGATGTCATTTTTACACCTCATCTGGGTAATTTTGCCAGAGGGATCTTAGCCACTATCACCTGTAAGTTAAAAGTGGGTGTGACACAAGAGGATGTAAGACAAGTCTTTGAAGATGCTTATCAAGATAAACCATTAGTGCGTGTTTATGAAAAAGGGTTACCTGCATTAAAAGCGGTTGTAGGAACTGCATTCTGTGATATCGGATTTGCTCAACAAGGTGAACATCTGATTGTGGTCGGTGTTGAAGATAACTTGTTGAAAGGGGCTGCTGCACAAGCGGTGCAATGTATGAACATTCGGTTTGGTTTCGCTGAAACCGAATCACTTATTTAAATAATGAGTAGGGAAGTTTCATGGAACCATTAATTATCAAACTGGGTGGTGTGCTCCTTGATAATGAAGAAGCGTTAACGCGGTTTTTCACTGCATTACAACAGTATCGTTCAACACATTCTCGCCCCTTAGTCATCGTACATGGTGGTGGCTGTTTGGTGGATGAGTTGATGGGTAAATTGCAATTGCCTGTGGTGAAAAAGCAGGGGCTTCGTGTCACACCGGCTGATCAAATAGACATCATCACAGGGGCACTTGCCGGAAGTGCCAATAAAACCTTGTTATCGTGGGCAACTCAGTTTGGGCTTAATGGTGTGGGGCTTTCTTTGGGTGATGGACAATTAGCTAAAGTCACTCAAATCAATGAAGAGCTAGGCCATGTAGGAAATGCAAATCCCGGCTCTCCTGATTTACTCAATTTATTATTGGGTGCTGGCTATCTACCTATTATCAGTTCTATCGGTATGACTGAAAAAGGTGAACTGATGAATGTGAATGCTGACCAAGCGGCAACCGCTATCGCTGAAACGTTAGGTGCTGATTTAGTGTTGCTTTCAGATGTCAGTGGCATTTTAGATGGTAAAGGCCAGAAGATAGCCGAGATGTCAGCAGAAAAAGCACAGACATTAATCGACCAAGGCATTATCACTGACGGCATGATAGTGAAAGTAAACGCAGCATTGGAAGCGGCTAAAACGTTAGGACGACCAGTTGAAATTGCAAGTTGGCGCCATGCTGAAAAACTAACGGCTCTGTTTAATGGTGTTGCAGTCGGAACCCGTATTTTAGCTTAAAAATCTTTCTAGAAACCTTATCGCTATTTGATAGTTGGCAGAATTTAAACAAATTAGGAATTGAAGGTTATCACTATGACTAAAGGTATAAAAAAAATCGTATTGGCGTACTCTGGCGGATTGGATACTTCGGCAATCATTCCTTGGCTAAAAGAACATTATGATAACTGTGAAGTTGTCGCTTTTGTCGCGGATGTGGGTCAAAGCCGTGATGATTTAGTGGGTGTGGAACAAAAGGCCTTAGCATCAGGTGCTTCTGAGTGTCATATTGTCGATTTACGCGAAGAATTTATCAAAGACTATGTTTACCCAGTATTAAAAACGGGTGCGTTATATGAAGGTAGCTACTTATTAGGTACTTCAATGGCACGTCCTGTTATCGCTAAAGCGCAAGTTGAACTAGCCTTAAAACTCGGTGCCGATGCAGTTGCTCATGGTGCAACAGGTAAAGGTAACGATCAGGTTCGTTTCGAAAGTACTTATGCGGCACTTGCTCCACAACTTAAAGTGGTCGCGCCTTGGAGAGAGTGGGATTTACGTTCTCGTGAAGCATTACTGGATTATCTGAAAGTTCGTAATATCCCAACCACAGCAACGCTTGAGAAAATTTATAGCCGTGACGAAAACGCATGGCATATCTCAACAGAAGGTGGTGTATTAGAAAGTCCGTGGAATGCCTCAAACGAAGACTGTTGGGCATGGACGGTTGATCCGAAGAAAGCACCAGAAACACCAGAACTCGTTACTGTCACCGTAAAAGCGGGGGAAGTCGTTGCCGTAAATGGTAAAACACAATCACCTTTTGAATGTTTAGATACCTTAAATGCATTAGGCGTTAAACATGGTATCGGTCGTATTGATATTGTTGAAAACCGTTTAGTGGGAATGAAATCTCGTGGCTGCTATGAAACTCCGGGGGGCACTATCATGATGGCGGCTCTGCGTGGTGTTGAGCAACTTGTACTCGATAGAGATGCTTTTAAATGGCGCCAACAGCTGGGCTTAGAGATGTCTTATGTGGCTTATGATGGTCGTTGGTTCACGCCAATTCGCGCTTCACTGCAAGCGGCGGCAGAGTCACTGGCAAAAGATGTGAATGGTGAAGTGGTATTAGAGCTGTATAAAGGTCATGTTAATGCTATTCAGAAGAAATCAGATAACAGTCTGTATTCTGAAGAGTTTGCAACCTTTGGTGAAGATGAAGTTTACGATCACAGCCATGCTGAAGGGTTTATCCGTTTATATTCCTTACCATCACGTATCCGTGCATTGAGTAAGAAATAAGGTTAAACAATAGAGTGATGCTATATATCTATATAAGGCATCACTCTCACTCTTTTATTACACAGAATAAATACAGGAAGCGATTATGGCACTCTGGGGTGGACGTTTTAGTCAGGAAGCTGATCAACGGTTTAAACAATTCAATGATTCACTGCGGTTTGATTTTCGACTGGCACAACAGGATATCTTTGGCTCAGTAGCTTGGTCTAAAGCGTTAGTCACAGTTGGCGTATTGTCGCAAGATGAACAAGCTCAACTTGAGCAAGCTTTAAATGAATTATCAGAAGAAGTAACAGCAAACCCGCAGTCTATTTTGCAGAGTGATGCAGAAGATATTCATAGCTGGGTTGAAAGTAAGCTTATTGCCAAAGTGGGTGATTTAGGTAAAAAATTACATACGGGTCGTAGCCGTAATGATCAGGTCGCAACAGACTTAAAATTATGGTGTAAAGAAGAAGTTATTCATCTACGCCAAGCCATTGTTGAACTACAAAAAGCCTTAGTTATCACCGCAGAACAAAATCAAAATTCGGTGATGCCAGGTTACACCCATTTACAGCGTGCTCAGCCGGTGACTTTTGCACATTGGTGTTTAGCATACAATGAAATGCTAGCTAGAGATGAAAGCCGTTTAGCTGATGCGTTGAAGCGTTTAGATGTCAGCCCATTAGGATGTGGTGCGCTGGCAGGTACGGCTTATGATATCGATCGTGAACAATTAGCTGGATGGCTGGGTTTTGCGAGTGCAACCAACAATAGTCTAGACAGTGTCTCCGATCGTGATCATGTCTTAGAGCTATTATCTTCTGCGGCCATTGGTATGGTGCATTTATCGCGTTTTGCAGAAGATCTTATTTTCTTTAATAGTGGTGAAGCGGGTTTTATTGAATTATCAGACAAGGTAACTTCAGGCTCATCATTAATGCCACAAAAGAAAAACCCAGATGCACTTGAGCTTATCCGTGGAAAATGTGGACGAGTGCAAGGTGCATTAACTGGCATGATGATGACCTTAAAAGGTCTGCCTCTCGCTTACAATAAAGATATGCAAGAAGATAAAGAAGGGCTGTTTGACGCTATCGATACATGGTCTGATTGTTTGCACATGGCAACGCTTGTTCTTGATGGGATCCAAATCCGTCGCCCTCGTTGTGAAGAAGCCGCGAAGCAAGGTTATGCTAATGCCACTGAATTGGCCGATTATCTTGTTGCGAAAGGTGTGCCATTTCGTGAAGCTCACCATATTGTAGGTGAAGTGGTGGTTTGCGCCATTGAGCAAGGTAAAGCGATTGAAGAGCTCCCTCTTTCTGAATTACAGATGTTTAATAGTAAAATTATGATTGATGTGTACGATATTTTATCGCTTCAATCTTGTTTAGATAAACGTCTTGCAAAAGGGGGCGTTTCTCAAAAACAGGTCGCTTATGCGATAGTAAAAGCCAAAGAAGTCTTAAATATGGATAAATAAGCAAAGCGTTTACCTAAGACAACTTACTGTTATTCAAAAAGAACAGGGTGGATCTCACTCTGTTCTTTTATTTTAAATTGCCGATAATATCGAAAAAGAGAGGCAGAATAACATTCGACTGATAGAAAAATTTATCAGTTACTATATTATCTATAGACATTAACTATCAGCAATAAATGTGGGATCTGCAATGAATATCCGTGACTTGGAATATCTGGTGGCTCTAGCTGAGCATAAACATTTTCGTCGTGCGGCAGATTCTTGCCATGTGAGTCAGCCAACATTAAGTGGTCAAATTCGTAAACTTGAAGATGAACTTGGTGTGATGTTGCTTGAAAGAACTAGCCGTAAGGTTCTGTTTACTCAACAAGGTTTGTTGCTGGTGGATCAAGCGAAAACCGTTTTACGTGAAGTCAAAGTGCTACAAGAAATGGCTTCATTGCAAGGCGAAAGTATGGCAGGGCCTTTACATATTGGGCTTATCCCTACTGTTGGCCCTTATTTATTGCCTCATATCATTCCTGAATTACATAAAAACTACCCTAAGTTAGAGATGTATCTTCATGAAGCACAAACTCATAGCTTATTAGCTCAATTAGATAGCGGAAAACTCGATTGTGCTATTTTAGCAATGGTAAAAGAGAGTGCGCCGTTTATTGAAGTGCCCCTATTTGAAGAGCCAATGAAATTAGCAATTTATGAAGGACACCCGTGGAATGAGCGTGGATCTGTGCCGATGGGCGACTTAGCGGGTCAACGCTTATTAATGTTAGAAGATGGGCACTGTTTACGCGATCAAGCGTTAGGGTTCTGCTTCCAAGCAGGTGCAAAAGAAGATACTCATTTTAGAGCAACGAGTTTAGAGACTCTGCGTAATATGGTCGCTGCTGGTAGTGGAATAACCTTATTACCTGATTTATCGGTACCTCAAGAACAAAAACGTGATGGGGTTTGTTATCTAGAATGTACTGATCCCAATCCATCACGTTCTATTATTTTGGTTTATCGTCCCGGATCGCCTTTGCGTAATCGTTATGAACAGTTAGCAGAGACAATCCGTGAACATATGACCGCATTTTATGCAGAAAAACAGAGTGCATTAAAATAAGCGGTTTAAACCATTAAGTGCGGCAACACGATAGGCTTCTGCCATTGTTGGATAGTTGAAGGTAGTATTAACGAAATACTCGATAGTATTGCCTTCACCTTTTTGCTCCATAATCGCTTGACCGATATGAATAATTTCAGCGGCACGCTCACCGAAGCAGTGAATACCTAAAATTTGCTTGGTTTCACGGTGGAAGAGAATTTTCAAACTCCCTACATTCATACCTGCAATTTGTGCTCTTGCCAGATGTTTAAATTGAGAACGTCCCACCTCATAAGGAATTTTCATTGCAGTGAGTTGTTGCTCGGTTTTACCAACAGAACTAATTTCAGGAATGGTATAGATCCCAGTTGGAATATCTTCGATTAAATGTGTTTCTGATTTTCCAGTGGTAATTGCCAAAGCAGCAATTCGACCTTGATCATAGGCGGCAGAAGCTAGACTTGGATAACCAATTACATCACCGACGGCATAAATGTGTTCACAACTGGTTTGGTAATGAGCATTAACAGAAACTTGTCCACGACTATCTGTTTTAATACCCACGTTTTCTAAGCCCAGTGTGTCAGTATTTCCTGTTCGACCATTCGCATAAAGTAGGCAATCTGCTTTGACTTTTTTACCTGATTTTAGATGAACAATAACACCATCATCGACACCTTCAATGCTTTCATATTCTTCATTATGACGAATAACAATACCGTTATTCCAGAAGTGATAAGAAAGTGCATCAGACATCTCTTGATCAAGGAAAGACAATAGGTGATCACGAGTATTAATTAGGTCTACTTTTACTCTTAATCCTCTAAAAATAGAGGCATATTCACAACCAATGACACCAGCACCATAAATAATGACATGGTGAGGCTCATGCTCTAAATCGAGAATAGTGTCACTGTTATAAATACGAGAATGAGAGAAATCGACATCTGGCGGGCAATAAGGACGTGAGCCTGTTGCAATAATAAAACTATCAGCTGAAAGAATATCGCACGTACCATCAGGATAACGCACGCTGATCCTGTGCTCGTCAATAAATGCAGCTTCACCCGAATACATCGTACAATTATTACGCTCGTAAAAACCTTGACGCATTTTAGTCTGCTGACTAATTACGGTACTGGCTTGACGAAGTATTTGAGAGAAAGAGGAGTTAATAAGGCGAGATTGGTCACTGTAAAGCGGATTTTGATTAAATTCTATGATACGACTTACTGCGTGACGTAGGGCTTTTGAAGGAATGGTTCCCCAGTGAGTACAGCCCCCACCGACTTTGTTATAACGTTCTATAACTGCGACGCGCTTTCCTTGTTTAACAAGCCCCATGGCCGCGCCTTCACCACCAGGACCTGAACCGATCACAATTGCATCGAAATGAGAATGTTGCATAGGAAAAGACCTGTTTTATACAAACCGACAACGCTATATTAACATTAGAATGAATAATAGCCCAACTGACATTAAGGGCATTAGTCACACTTTGTTGAGTTTTTATGAGAATGTGTCTTGAGAGATGATTGTACGCACTGCTTTTTTAACAAAGTTTGATATATTGGGTATAAACCAAATTAGGATTATCAGGATTTCTGTGAGTAATAATATTGGCATCAGAGCTAAACAAAAAGAAAAAACCCGTCGCTCTTTAATTGAAGCTGCTTTTAGCCAACTCAGTGCCGAGCGTAGCTTTACAAGTCTAAGTTTACGAGAAGTGGCTAGAGAAGCTGGTATTGCACCCACCTCATTTTATCGTCATTTTAAAGATGTGGATGAACTTGGGCTCACCATGGTTGATGAAAGTGGATTGATGTTACGTCAACTAATGCGCCAAGCACGTCAACGCATTGCGAAAGGTGGCAGTGTTATCAGAACATCAGTAGCAACTTTTATGGAATTCATTGGTAATAATCCTAATGCGTTTCGATTATTACTTCGTGAACGTTCTGGGACTTCAGCTGAGTTTCGTGCGGCTGTCGCACGAGAGATCCAACATTTTATTGCAGAACTGGCAGACTATCTTGAGCAAGAAAGCCATATGCCACGTTATTTTACAGAAATGCAATCTGAAGCAATGGTCACTATTGTATTTAGTGCAGGCGCAGAAGCACTGGATATCGATATTGAAAAGCGTCAACAATTAGAAGAAAGATTAGTTATACAACTGCGAATGATTGCTAAAGGTGCCTATTATTGGTATCGACGTGAGCAAGAAACGCAAATACCTCTACAAGATAACCCAGAGATAAAGAAAAAAACGCATCAGAAAGGAGACAAATGATGGAACAAAATCGCTGTGAAAAAAGCACGCTATTACTTGCCACAGTCATTGGTGTCGCTTTACATGGTACTTATTCAAGCCTTTTTAACCCGTTTATTGAGACGTGGTCAGTTTTCCCACTCATCAGCTTAATTTTGGCAGTTTACTGTTTATATCAGCGCTACTTAAATCAACCCATGACCGATGGTATGCCTAAGCTGATTTTTTCATTCTTTTTATTAGGCTTATTCGGTTATAACGCTTACACCAGAACCGTTAACCCTGAATGGGGTTCAAATTTCTTCTCTTCAGTTTGTATCGTTATCGTTGCATTGTGGATTTATCGTCAATTCAAACAGCGTCAACGCTTACGTATACAGGCAGAAGAAGCTGAAAAAGCATCACGAGCAGAACAGTACTAGCCTGTACTCCTCTCTTTGTTGTAAACACAGCGAAATTTTGACACCAGCAAGCTATCTTGCTGGTGTTTTTGTTTTTATTGGCGTTATTGAAAGATTTTCTATTCTAACGTGAGAAATAAGCTGTTATCTTTTTTCTAATAATACGCCACATTCCATATGGTGGGTGTAGGGGAATTGGTCGAATAATGCTAATTTACTGATTTTATGTGTTTTAATTAGAGTTTCTAGATTTTCGCACAGTGTTTCTGGATTACAAGAAATGTATAAAATGCTAGGGTAAGTTTTAACCAATTCTACAGTTTTCTCATCTAAACCACTACGAGGAGGGTCAACAAAAATGGTTTCACATTGGTAATCTTTTAAATTAATCCCTTCTAAGCGTTTAAATTCTCTTACACCATTCATTGCTTGCGTAAAATCTTCTGCGGACATGCGAATAATTTTCACATTATCAATGTGATTCATTGCAATATTGTATTGGGCTGCATGAACAGACGGTTTTGCAATTTCTGTTGCCAGTACTCGCTCAAAATTACGTGCAAGCGCTAATGAAAAGTTACCGTTGCCGCAATACAGTTCAAGCAGATCGCCTTTTGCATTTTCTGTTGCTTTTAATGCCCATTCCAACATTTTAATATTGACCTGTGCATTAGGTTGCGTGAAGCTATTTTCAACTTGGCGATAAATCATCTCTTTACCTGCCACTGGTAACACTTCATCAATAAAATCATTATCGAGCATAATTTTTGTTTTATAAGCTCGACCAATTAATTGAACATCAAAGCCTTGAGCAATTAATGATTGGCGTAATGCTATTGCTTCTTGCTGCCAAGTTTCATCAATTTTCTTGTGATAAAGCAGGGAAACAATAATTTTATTACTCAACGTAGAAAGATAATCAATCTGAAACAGTTTCTTTCTGAGTGTTGGTTTATCTTTTATTTCTGCCAACAAGGCAACCATCATTTTATTAATAAGCTGGCTGGCAACCGGAAATTGGTCAACACGAATACGCTGCTTAGTCTCTTGGTCAAACATAATATGATAGAGAGAATCTTCTTCATGCCAGATACGGAATTCCGCACGCATACGATAATACTGTTCTGGTGATGAAAAAACCTCTGCTTCAGGCGCATTAAAAGGAGCCATCATTGTTTGTAGACGTTGTGTTTTTTCATTCAGTTGAGACTGATATGTTTGCGTTGGTAATGAATTCTGCATGGTATCTCGCCTTTTTTTGGCAGTAATAAAGTTAAGCGAGCGAAATTGTAGAGATCCTCATGAAGATGTCCAGTATTCTTCATGTTCAATTTCTGGACTCAGTGGATTTGAAATCGTAGCATAGTTATTCGGTCTCCTAATAGGAGTTAAAAGGGAATCTGGTGCAAAGCCAGAACTGACGCGCAGCGGTAATAGGATCAAGGATAATAAAAGACACTGCAAAGCACTTATATAAGTGCAGTGGGAAGTCATTATCTTAAAGATATAAATTTGTTTCTTTAACCTAAAGTCCGAAGACCTGCCGAAGACCTGTCGCATCTTAAATTAAATACGCGTTTTATTTAATTTTGGCGGCATCCTGCTACTTATTCTGTTGGATGCAGATTTTCATGAATAATAAAAAAGTTTTTTTCATTTCCAGTGTGGCTTTGAGTGTTATGGCGGGCAGTTTTGGTGCGTTTGCAAATAACAGTGATACGTTAAGCGTGACAGCAAACCGCTTTCAAGAGCCTAACTCTTCTATTTTAGCGCCGATAACAGTTGTTGAACGTGAACAAATCGAACGTTGGCAGAGTAATAGTGTTATTGATGTATTACGCAGAATGCCAGGGATTGATGTGGGGCAAAACGGTGGAATAGGGCAGATGAGCTCTATTTATGTACGTGGAGCTGAATCTCGTCATGTTCTTATTTTAGTGGATGGTGTGCGTTTAAATCAGGCGAATGTGTCTGGTAGTTCTGATATCAGCCAAATTCCTCTTTCTCTTGTTCAACGTATTGAATATATAAGAGGGCCTCGTTCTTCTGTTTATGGTTCTGATGCGATTGGTGGCGTGATTAATATCCTCACAGAAAGAAAAACGGAAGGAGGAACACTTAATGCCACAATGGGTTCTCATGGTTATCAAGAATATGATGGCTCGATAAAACAAAAAGTCGGTGATAAAACCACATTAACAGCCGCTGGCAGTTATCTCTATACCAAAGGTTATGATGTAGAAGCGAATGGAAATACTGGTGGACATCCACAACCCGATCGTGATGGCTTTATGAACAAGTCATTATGGCTAGGGGTTAATCACGATATTAACGATGATGTTTCTTTATATGCACGCGCTTATGGTTTTGATAATCGCACGGCTTATGATGCTTATTATGACAGTTATAACGATATGTTAACGGATACAAGAGCATTATTTAGTCGTACTTATGATGGTGGTGTGAAATTTAATCGTGATAACTACTCTTCTTCTTTAAATACCAGCTATAACTACACCAAAGATTATGACTATGATCCTCGTTATGGTCGCTATGGTAAAGGAAGCCGTTTTACCAACTCTGAACAATATAATGTGCAGTGGGGAAATCACCTTTTATTAGGGAATGGCAGTATCGGTGGTGGTGTCGATTGGCAACGTCAATCTATTAAAGCTGGCTCTAGTGGATTTCCTAATAAAGAACACTTCGACAATACAGGTTTGTATCTAACTGGACAGCAAAAGTTAGGCGATATTATTGCTGAAGCATCAGTACGCTCGGACAAACACTCTGAATATGGCTGGCATACGACTTGGCAAACTAACCTAGGTTGGGAATTTGTTGAGGGTTATCGTGTGATTGGTGGTTATGGTACGGCATTTAAAGCACCGACACTGATGCAACTTTATAGTGAGTGGGGAAGTAATCCAGACTTACAACCCGAAAAGAGTAAACAGTGGGAAGGGGGCTTTGAAGGATTAACGGGGCCTTTAGCGTGGCGATTAACTGCGTATCGTAATGATGTAAATTCTTTGATCCAAGGTGAATCGAGTTATCCATACCGTAACTACAATGTTGGTAAGGCCTTAATTAAAGGTGTGGAATTTACGGGTGAAATGGATACGTGGATTTTTCATCACACCTTTAACCTTCAATATATAGATGCAAGAAATAAAGAAACGCATCAACGTCTTGATCGTCGCGCTCGTCAACAACTGAAATATCAGCTTGATTGGCAAGTCGAGAAACTCGATATGGGGGTGACTTACCAATATATCGGTCAACGGACAGATAAAGATTATGGGACTTATGAGAATGTTTCTTTAGGTGGTGTGAGTATTTGGGATTTAACTGCTTCATATCCTATTACATCACATCTCTCAATTCGTGGTAGAATAGCCAACCTGTTTGATAAAGATTATGAGACAGCTTATGGCTATCGCACGCCAGGACGTGAATACTTCCTCACAGGAAGCTACAACTTCTGATGCACAACTTACCGCTAACCCTACTGTATTGGTTTTTGATTCAGGGGTTGGCGGTTTATCTGTTTATCGTGAGATCCGTGAAAAATTACCGGATGCTCACTATATCTATGTTTTCGATAATGAAGCTTTCCCCTATGGTGAGAAATCACAAGACTTCATTATTGACCGTGTTGTTCGAATAGTTAGCGCGGTTGCTGAAAAACATGATCTCGCGACCATCGTTATTGCTTGTAATACAGCAAGCACAGTGAGCCTCCCTGCTTTACGTGCCAAGTTTACTGATATTCCTATTGTGGGCGTTGTACCTGCTATTAAACCAGCAGCTAAATTAACATGTAATGGAGTAGTTGGATTATTAGCAACAAGAGCAACAGTTAAACGTCCTTATACCCATGAACTTATTGAACGCTTTGCGACTGATTGCAAAGTTCACTCTTTAGGTTCGGCAGAGCTGGTGGAATTGGCTGAGAGAAAACTTCATGGTGAAGCCGTGTCTTTAGACGAGCTACGTAAAATCCTTACACCTTGGCTAAAAATGAAAGAGCCACCGGATACTGTGGTATTAGGTTGTACTCATTTCCCTTTATTAGCTGATGAACTTCTTTCTGTTTTACCTGATGGTACCCGAATTATCGATTCTGGCGCTGCAATTGCACGAAGAACTGCGTGGTTAGTCGTAAATCAAGCGAAAATAAAGGGTTCAAATGAAATTAACTTCGCTTATTGCTTAAAAGAAGATGAGAATAGCGAATTATTAAAACCTGTTTTAGCGGGTTTTGGTTTTGAATCGCTCAGAAAACTGGCGCTTTAAGTGCAATTTGATTGAAAATTCAACGGTCAGTAAAAAAACTCAAAAAAAGTGTTGCCAGCTTCACAAAACTCCCTATAATGCGCCCTCGTTGTCACGGCAAACCACGCTAAGTGAGTTAGCCGAGAGAACGAAGAAAAAAAGTGAAAAGCCTTGAAAATAAACGCTTGACACTGAATGAGGAAGATGTAGAATGCACCTCCTCGCAACAGCGCAGAAGACCGGAAACGGCAGCGAATGTTGCACTGCTCTTTAACAAATTATCAGACAATCTGTGTGGGCACTCGCA